>BQJF01000026.1 GCA_021604565.1 Minwuia thermotolerans
CGTATGCCAGCGCCCAGTTCCAGGGCGCTCTTCTCATGTATCTGCTTGTTCATGAGCCACACGGTACGGACTGGCTGGCGCGATGCAACCGACAGGATCAATTTCCTGCCTTGCCAAGCGCGATCACAGCGTCACTTCAGATGACAGAGCCGCATTCGTTCATCGGGAGGAGACAGCATGAAGATCAGGCGCGCACTCATTGTCGGTGCCGGACCGGGCATCAGCACCAGCTTCGCCAGAAAACTGGCCGCACGGGGCGTGAAGCTCGCACTGGCCAGCCGGTCGGTCGACAAGCTGTCGGAGATCGCAGCGGAAACCGGCGCGATCACGATCCCCTGCGATGCAAGTCAGGCCGAATCGGTGGAGGCGGCATTCGCGACCGTGGACAGTGAACTGGGCGGCGTCGATCTGGTGCTGTTCAACGCCAGCATGGCATCGCGCGGTCCCCTGCTGGAGCAGGACCCGGCCCAGGTGGAACAGGCGCTGCGCATTACCTGCTTCGGCGGCTTTCTGGTTGCCCAGGCTGCCGTCCGGCGCATGGCGGCGCAAGGTCACGGAAAGCTGTTCTTCACCGGCGCATCGGCCAGCGTGAAGGGTTATCCGCGCTCTGCCCCCTTCGCCATGGGCAAGTTCGGTCTGCGCGGTCTGGCCCAGTCCGTGGCGCGGGAGTTCGGTCCGGCAGGCATCCATGTCGCCCATTTCGTCATCGATGGCGGTGTCCGTTCCGATGTCCGCCCCGGTCGCCAGGACTCGGCGGAAAATCCTGATGCCCTGCTGGATCCGGACGCCATTGCAGATACCTATGTCGCCACGATGGACCAGCCGCGCAGCGCCTGGTCACTGGAGGTGGAACTGAGGCCCTGGGTGGAGAAGTTCTGAGCGGTCGGGGATCGGATCCAACACTGGGGAAGCCGTTCAGGGACGGACGCGTCTGGCGGGCAGCAGGATCGAAACGGTTGTCCCGCGATTCTCCACGCTCTCCAGCCGCAGTTCACCGTCATGTGCCTCGACCATAGCCTTGACGATCGCCAGCCCGAGGCCGGTTCCCGGTTCCGCGAGGTAGAGTTCCTGACCGGCCTGCCCGAAAGGTTCCAGGGCCGTCGCCAGTTTCTCTTCCGGGATGCCGATGCCGTTGTCTGACACACTGAGTGTCGGCATCGGAGTAGCGAGGTTCAGGCCAATGGAAATGCGACCGCCATCCGGTGTGAACTTGATCGAGTTTGACAGCAGGTTCAGCATGATCTGCTTGAACGCGCGACGGTCCACGATCATGTAGCTGGCAGCGTCGATATCGACTGCAACGTCCAGCCTGGCTGATCGGACCTGCTCACGGACAACCTGGATGCAATCGTCGGCCAGTTCGCGAATGTTCACGGGCTCGGGATGATACTCCATCTGCCCGGACTCGATCTTCGACAGGTCGAGAATATCGTTGATCAGCGTCAGCAGATGCTGGCCGCTGTTGTAGATGTCGGACACGTAGGGAACATACCGGTCATTGCCGACCGGACCCATGACCTCGTCGCGCATCAGTTCGGAAAATCCGATGATTGCGTTCAACGGTGTCCGCAGTTCGTGGCTCATGTGGGCGAGAAACTGGCTCTTCGCGGCATTGGCGTATTCTGCCTGCTCCTTCGCCGCGCGCATCGCCATCTCGCTGCGGCGCAGGCGCTGTTCGGTGATGAACTGCGCATAGGCGTAGCGGATCGACCGCTCCAGCACGCGAGACGACAGGTCCTTCTTGTCGATGTAGTCGACCGCACCCGCCTCCAGCGCCGTCAGATCGATCATCGGGTCTGCGCTGCCCGTCAGCAGGATCAGCGGAACCTGCGCATCATTGGCCCGCATGCTGCGGATCAGTTCCAGTCCGGAACTCTCATTGATATGGTTGTCGATCAGGGCAATGTCGTGATCGCCCTTGCGAACCGCCTCCTCTGCTTCCTCTACCGAGTCCGTGTGGGAAACGCGATAGCGGCGACTGGATGACTTCAACAGGCGCTCGACAAGCACGAAATCCTCATAGTCGTCATCGACCATCAGCACCCTGACAGGACGTTCCTTCTTCACGTCCCGATCCTGATGCAACCTGATTACGTTGCTGGCGAAAGACGACAAGTGACCCACTCCGAGCTTGGCTTTCAGAGCGGCCACTATTCCACTGGGTTCGTTAAAAGCCTGTAAACTGGATCAAATTCATTCAATCCCGATCAGAAGGCCATTGGCTGCAGGTCGGTGCAGCGATCAGGCGGCGGGCAACATGCAGGTCGTCGACCAGTAGCTGTCCATGTTCCGGATGACCTGGACCAGATCATCGAACGAACGCGGCTTGGTGATGTAGGAGTTGGCACCCAGATCATAGCAACTCAACACGTCGCCACGGGCCTGTGATGTCGTCATCACGATGGACGGAATGCGTCGGAAGTCTTCACTCTTCTGCAACTGGGCAAGCAGGCGTCGCCCATCCATGCCCGGCATGTTGAGATCAAGCACCAGAAGATCGACATCTTCGCACTTGCCCTGCCCCAGATACCACCCGCGACCATTGAGCAGATCAAGCATTTCCTGACCGTCGTCAACGAACGTCGGTTCAAGACCCGCGCCGGATTTCAGGATGGCGCGCTCAAAGAGAATCCGGTCAACCGGATCATCTTCAGCCCATATCACTCTTGGCATGGCGTGTATTCCTTCTCGCAACCGAAAATGCCACGGCAGCGTGCTTTACGCAAACGTCATCTACGGGGTTCAGGCATCTGCTTCAACTGATCGGGCTCACTCACCCTGGGCAATCTACGCAACTGCAACACGAATTGTGCGCCGCCTGACTGACCCGAAGGTGCACCAGTCTCCAACCAGACCTTGCCACCAAGACCAACGGCAAGCTTTCTCACAATGGCCAACCCCATCCCAGTACCGGCAACACTGCCCCTTCGGCCGAGTCGCTTGAATGGCTCGAACACGGCCTCCGAACTGGCAGCATCAATCCCCGGCCCATTGTCGGTAACGCGGATCCGGACAGCATCCCTGGAGCCTGCATCCGCAATGACTGAGACTTCCGGCACCCTGTCGGGATCGCGGTACTTGATGGAATTGCCGATCAGGTTCTGAAAGATCCTGACCAGATCGCCATGCCGCCCCCGAACCACTGGCAGTTCCCCCACGGTCACCACGGCTTCGGATTCAGTGATGGGAACCAGCAGATTGTCCATCGCTTCGGAAACCGCCGCAGCCAGATCGACGTTCACCAGAGCTTCATCGGAACGTCCCGCCTTGGAGAACTGAAGCAGGTCATCGATCAGGGCTTCCATCCGATCAGCGCCGTTGGTCATGTATCCCAGGAAGGCTTTTGCATCGTCCGGCAGGGCTTCCGCGTAATCTGTTGTCAGTATCTCACCGAATGACTGGATCTTGCGCAGCGGTTCCCGCAGGTCGTGACTTGCAATGAAGGCAAACTGCTGCAGATCCCTGTTCGACCTGGCGAGTTCGGCTTCGCGCTGCTTCAGTTCGCTGACGTCCTGACGGATGCTGATGAAGCCACCGTCTTCCATCGGATAGTCGCGTCCGGCGAGCCAGATACCACCGGGGAGCGAGATCAGAAATGGCACGTCCTCTTCCCGACGCCCCTGACGCCGCAGTTCTATCCATGAATCGACGTCTGTTTCGCCTTCCGGCAGATTGAGGGTACCCGCGATCAGGTTCTGCCGGATGATCGATTCCCAGGACATGCCGGGGCGCAGATCCGGAATTGCATCGACAATCCGGGCATACTTTTCATTGAAGTGAACCAGTCGTTCGCTGGAATCGAAAATGGCAATCGCGTCAGTGATGGAACTGATCGCGTCGGCGAGCTGGCGCTGACTTTCGATACTTTGTGCCTCGGCACTGCGTATGTCGGACAGGTCACGCACGGAGCCGGCCGTTCCCGCGAATCCACCGTCCTGGTCGAAGATCGGATTGATCGACACTTCCACCTGGCGCTCGGTACCGTCCCTGGATCTGCGCATGCTCTGCAGGTTGCGGAACTTCTCGCCACGCCTGAGCCGCCTCAGACGTTCGTTCCGGATCGCCACCGGATCGCCACCTGGCAACTCGTTCACATGCATCCCGCGCGCTTCTTCGGCGCCGATGCCATAGATTGCCTCGGCCGCCCGGTTCCAGATCGTGATCCGACCATCCGCATCCGTGCCGACCACGCCCTCCGCCGAGGCATCAAGAAAGGCTTCCAGCTCTCGCGTCCGGTTCTCCGCCCGACGACGCAGTTCCTGTGCCTCACTGATGTCCCTGATGGTGATCGCGGCGCCGACGAACGAACCGTCGTTCAGAATGGGAACGCCGTCCAGTTGCGCGACGATGGTGCGGCCATCCTCGCTCTCGCGCGTCATAGGCAGGTTGCTGACCCGCTCCCCCTTCGCCAGCCGGGCGATGATCGCGGCGTTCTCTTCCCTGTATTGCGCGCGGCCAAGCTGACGATTCACCGCGAACTCCTCATGCGTCGTTCCGAGAATCCGCAGCAGTGGCTCATTCCAGAGCGCGAAATTGCCATTGAAATCCGTCAGGATGACGCCGTCGGGCACATTCTCGATTGCCGTCCGATAGAGTTGGAGATCGAGTTCCTTGCGACGCCGTTCCTCCATCAGCACGGCGACCAGTTGTCCGACACCGGTCGTGAGAACCAGGAACACCTGAACATCCCGGATCGCGATCCCGATATCTCCATTGACCGCCAGATAGATCGGGCCAATGCCGTTCACCGTCGTCCAGGCTGCACCAACGGCAATTACGGCACCGGCAGCACCTACCGCAGCAATGCCGACCCGCGACGCCAGCAGGATCATCAGCGGCGGCATCAGGAACAGTATCAGTTCCACTTCAGTCACTATCGCCGCCAGGCCGACACCGACCAACCCGGCCAGGCAGAGCCCGAAGTACCGCAGATTGAGTGCCAGACGCCGCCCGGCATCCAGTGAGATCAGGGCGGGCGCCAGAATGAAATTGCCGACAGTGTCGGAGAGAAACCAGCGTTCCAGAACACCAGCATAGGGAGCGCCATAGGCGAGATGGATCACAAGCGCACCAATGGCGGCACCGACGATCGGGCCAACGGGCAAGGCAAATACCGCGAATTTCAGAATGCCCTGGCCGTCGTTGATTTCGCGCACATGCCAGTCGACCACCCGCAAGCCAGCAATGACCGCCAGGATGCCCGCCAGGTTGGCCACGGTCAGACCCAGCGCAACCAGGAACGGATCGCCATGTACCAGGTTGGCGACAAGGATCATGGCACCGGAAACCAAGAACACCAGCACCTGACGCTGCCGAACCCGCCAGCGCAGCATCAATCCGATCGTCACGCCCGAGGCAAGCCAGACAGAGGCCACGTTCCCCGCACTGCGGGTCAGTTCGATCCCCAGCAGTGCCGCCACCAGGACGGCAACCGCCGAAATCAACAGCGTCTGCCAGGCCGGCGGATACGCAACTTTCAAGTCAGTTTCAGAATCCAATTGCACAGACCTTGACTGGACACACGCGGGAACAGACAGGCCCTGCCGAACGGGAGCCGTGTCAGACCGGATCAGAGTACACGGACTATCCTAACATCATCCTAACCCTGCGCGGTCCGGCCTGCGACCGATACGACCGACGCGGGTGCTCAACCAGGTATCGCATCCCGTGCCAGTTGGTCCGCCCTCTCGTTCCCGGCGTCGCCCGCGTGCCCCTTGACCCAGTGCCAGCGCACCTGGTGGCGGCTGTTGGCCATGTCCAGTTCCTGCCAGAGATCCGCATTCTTCACCGGCTTCTTCGCGGCAGTCTTCCAGCCCCGCGCCTTCCAGCCCCGGATCCAGTCGGTGATGCCGTCCATCACGTACCGGCTGTCCGTATGCAGAAGGACATCGCAGGGGCGTTTCAGCGCGTTCAGCGCCTCTATCGCTGCGCGCAGTTCCATGCGGTTGTTCGTGGTCTGCGCTTCCCCCCCGGAAAGCTCCCTCTCGCGTTCCCCGAAACGCAGGACCGCGCCCCAACCACCGGGGCCAGGATTGCCGGAACAGGCGCCATCGGTCCAGATCTCTACCTCCATCGTCAGAAATCCAGCCCGTAGGCGCGCGTATCCGCGACACCACGGTGAAACTTCAGCTTGTGCCAGTATTCGAGCGGGTCCTTGCGGGTCACGAATGCTCCTTCGGGTGTATGCAGCCAGTCGTAGAGGCGGGTGGCCAGGAACCGCAGCGCCGCGCCACGTGCCAGCAGCGGCAGCGCGTCGAACTCCGCGCGGGAGATCGGACGGCGATTGCGGTAAGCCTGCAGCATGGCCCGCGCATGCGTGATGTTGAACGCCCCATCGCGTTCGAAACACCAGGCGTTCAGGCAGATCGCAAGGTCGTAGAGCAGGATGTCATTGCAGGCGAAGTAGAAGTCGATGACGCCGCTGAGTTCATCACCCATGAAGAAGACATTGTCGGGAAACAGATCAGCATGGATGACGCCCGTCGGCAGGTCGCGTGGCCAGTCGGTCCTGATCGCTGCCATCTCCCGCCAGAGTTCCCCTGACAGACCAGGCAGGACCGTGTCTGCGCCGGACTCCGATTGCCTGATCAGGGTCGACCAGCCATCCAGGGACAAGGCATTCGGGCGCCGCAGGGGGAAGTCGCCCGCGGCGAGGTGCAACTGCGCCAGCGCATCACCGATCGCTGCCAGATGGACGGGCCGGGGCTTGCGTGGCCAGCGGCCCTGCAGGAAGCTGACGATGGCCGCCGGGCGGTCAGCCGCCGTGACAAGTGTCTCTCCCGCCCGCGTGCGCACCGGCCTCGGACAGGGGAAGCCGCGTTCGGACAGATGGTCGAGCAATCCCAGGAAGAACGGCAGGTCCGCCGGATCGACCCGCTTTTCATAGAGCGTGAGGATGTAGCGGTCCCGATCCGTCAGCAGCATGAAGTTGGAGTTCTCGACCCCTTCCGCAATGCCGGTACAGGCAACCGCCTGACCAATGTCATAGCATCCCAGCAGACGATCCAGCTCGTCGTCGGCAATGTCGGTATAGACGGCCAATTCAGATGATCAGTCGACCAGGACACGCGGCAGCTTGAAGGAGATACCTTCTTCCGCGCCCTCGACATTCACGATCTCGACGGTTCGGTGCGCGCGAAAGGCCTCGATCAGTTCCTGCACCAGAACTTCGGGCGCAGACGCGCCGGCTGTTATGCCCACTGTGCGCGCGTCCCCGATGACACTCCAGTCCAGATCGGCGGCGCGTTCCACCAGCATGGATGCACGGCAGCCTGCCCGCTCTGCCACCTCCACCAGGCGCTTGGAGTTCGATGAGGTCGGTGCACCGACCACGAGCAGCACTTCGCACTGGCTGGCCATTTCCTTGACGGCAAGCTGCCGGTTGGTCGTGGCATAGCAGATGTCTTCCTTGCGCGGCTTTCGCATGGTGGGAAAGCGCCGGGTCAGGGCCGCCATGATCGCGGCCGTGTCATCGACCGACAGCGTGGTCTGCGTGATCACACCAAGGTTCTCCGGATCCGCCACCTGAACCGTCTCGGCCTGGCCTTCATCCTCGACAAGGGTGATCGCGCCGGCAGGCAACTGCCCCATGGTGCCGATGACCTCCGGGTGTCCGGCGTGGCCGATCATGATGATGTGATGACCGGCGCGATGATGCTTCTCCGCCTCCATGTGCACCTTGGATACCAGCGGACAGGTGGCATCCAGGTAGACCAGATTGCGGCGCTGCGCCTCCTCTGGCACCCATTTCGGAACACCATGCGCGGAAAAGATGACTGTCGCATCCGCCGGCACATCGTCGAGTTCATCGACGAAGATGGCCCCGCGCTGGCGCAAACCTTCGACAACAAAGCGGTTGTGCACGATTTCGTGGCGGACATAGACCGGGGCGCCGAACTTCTCCAGCGTCCGCTCGACGATCTGGATGGCGCGTTCGACCCCGGCACAGAACCCGCGTGGATTGGCCAGAAATATCCGGATCGGTCTCGGACTCGGCGCGTTCATGAGTTGGCTCCGCTGGCATCGGGACTGGCAGGTGTCGCAGCTTGTGGACTTGTCCCCCCTCATCTACATTGCGGCCCGGCGGGCGACAAGCGCATCGCCGTTCAACTTCATCCTGATAGTCTGGATATTCTCCACCATGGCCGAGCCGACGATTGCCCAGAAATCCCCTTTTGCTGTCGAAACCGAAGCCGGGAAGAGCTATTTCTGGTGCTCCTGCGGAGAGAGCTCCAAGCAGCCGTTCTGCGACGGTTCCCACAAGGGCAGCACCTTCGCGCCGACGAAATTCACGGCGGAGAAGGACGGGAAGGTGTTCTTCTGCGGCTGCAAGATGTCATCGCGTGGTGCGCTCTGCGACGGCACCCACAACAAGATTTGAGGCGACCCTACGTGCGTTTTCTTGCTCCCATCGCGACTTCGCTTGCTCTCGTTCTCGCCGCCTGCGGAGGTGTCACCACAGCCGCAGATGGAACCTGCCCGCGTATCGGCGTGCTGCAGGACGCGGCGAACTATCCGCTGAAGGATTCCGCCGGCAATATCCGCGCGCTGGCGCGACTGAGTGTCAGCCGGGCAACAGCCTGCACCTACAACAAGTCGAATACGGCGGAAACTGGCTTCAGCACGATGCGGACCGTGCTCAATGTGCGAGCCGAAGCAGCGAGGGCCGAAACCGCAAGCATGCGCAATGTCGAAGTACCCGTGATCGTTGCGACTGTGTCGGCGGATGGCCTGCTGACGGGACGGCACCGCCTGACGATGGATGTTCCGATTTCCGCAACCGGCACTGGCAATGCCGAGGAACAGGTCGAGGTCGTCATCAGCTACAAGGGATCTGGCGAGGCCGAACAGCATCGTATCGTGGTGGCGTTCGACCTTGGTCGCGATGAAGTGCTGCTGAACAGGAGCCGCGTCGGACGCTGAGGTCAGGCCGTTGACCACCGCACACCTTCTTTCACAGGGACCGACAGCAGCAGCCTGAATTCATGCGGGAACTGCAACCGTGGGTTGCCTGCCGCGACAAAGCCAACTGCCGGATGGACCGTTCAGCCGTCTGACTGCGCTGACGACAGTCGACCGATCCCCCGATGGAACGATCTACTGCTTCGGAGCGATGATTTCGGGCATGCCGCTGATCCTGCCCTGCATCATGTCACAGCCATTGGCCTGGAACAGTCGCGCCTCCGCCTCGGTTTCGACACCTTCGGCAACGGTCGGAACAGACAGACTGCGGGTCAATTGCAGGATCCCTTCGCAGATTGCCCTGCTGGACGGGGAATGAACCGAGTCACGCACGAGGCTCCTGTCGATCTTCAGTCGATCGATGGGCAGACGGGCCAGTTGCAGGAGCGACATGTCGCTGGTTCCGAAGTCGTCGAGTGCAACGCGCGCGCCGAGCCGATGAATGCCATCGATGATCCACAGGGCCCTGTCAGGGTCAGCGGCAAGCGCTTTCTCGGAAATGTCGAACTCCAGGCTTCCGGGGGCAATGCCACTCCCGGCGATCAGCCGCTCCAGCCGTTCCAGCGCATCCGGGCGGGCCAACTGGCGATCCGCCAGATTGATCCCGACAAATGGCATGAGATCGCAGTCTTCGCGGTGCGCGAATGCCGACTGTGCCTCGGCTGCACGCTGCATTGCCAGGCGCGTGACATCCCAGATCAGATCACTTCCCATCGCAACGGAGACGACTTCCTCCGCGGAAATGTCGTTGCCACGGGAATCCTGAAGTCGCATCAGAATCTCCAGGCCCTCCACCTTCTGCCGCGCCATGCTGACGACTGGCTGGGAGGCGAAACCGATCCTGCCATCGGCGACAGCGGCTTCAGTCAGGGACCGGATATCGGCGCGCCAGGACAGTATCTCGTTTGTCGGATCGTCGAAGAACGCAACCCGGTTACGCCCCGCCTTCTTGGCATTGAACAGGGCATGATCGGCGCGACGCACGATGTTGTCGAAATCACGGCTGCCTGCACTGCTGTAGTAGACGCCAATGCTGCATGTCGTGTTCGTCGACCAGTTGTCGATCATGAAGGGTTCGGCAATGCTCACCCTGATACGCTCCGCCAGGATCGAGGCGTCGGCCGCGCTCTCCAGCCCTTCGCAGATGATCGCGAATTCGTCACCGCCCCACCGGGCGACAACGTCAGATTCACGGCAACAGGCTCTCAGCCGGTTGCCGACCTCGACCAGGACGCCATCACCGGCAACTTCGCCGAGGCCGTCGTTGATCGGCCTGAAATGATCCATGTCGAGCAGGATGACCGCGAAGGCATTGCCGGAGCGCCGGTTGGTCGCCACCACCCGCTCAAGCTCCCGGTCAAAGGCAACACGATTGCGCAAGCCTGTGAGGTCGTCAGTGGTCGTCTGCCTGGAAAGCGCCTGTTCCTTGCTCTTCTGACGCAGGCCGTACTGGATGGCGCGGGTCAGCAGCGTGGCATTGACATCCCGCTTGACCAGGTAATCAACAGCGCCCGCACCGCGGGCGGCCTGATCCAGTTCCTCATTGCTCATTCCGGTCAGAAGGATGACCGGGCCGTCGAAGCCGCTCTCGACGATCCGGCGCACGAAATCGAGACCATTGTCGCCGCCCAGCCGATAATCAACCAGGCAGACATCGGGATTGGTCTTCTGAAGCGTGACAAAGCCGCTTTCGGCGCTTTCGGCCCAATTCAGGCGATAATCCTTGCGCGCCTTGGACGAAAGCATCGCCTCGGTCAGCAGGAAATCCTCATAGTCGTCATCGATATACAGGATATCGATAGGGTCATTGCCGTTGAATTCCCGCTGTTCCATCCCAGTGCCCTGACGTCGGTTTCGTAAGACGACCTGAGGCGCAAGCGCCCCGCATAACTCAGACTTCGCGTGAAACAACCGGCCCGTTTTTCCGGGCTCTCTCGGCAGGACCCTCATCCGCTTCCCCGGTTCCATCAGGAAGGGCAGTACAGGGATCCGTCCACTTCACCTAGAGGCGCCATTCTGGCACGCCCCCATTGTCGGCATCTTCGACGACAATGGGGTAGCCAAGATCTTGTCTTGGCAAATATTGACCTAGCAATGATTTCAAGGTGGATCATTTCTCCGGACAATGCAACCGGTAATTATTCCGGCCATCAATCCGCTGCTGTGCCTTGCGCGCGAACTGTCCGGATCGCAGACTCCGCCCGGATTGAATCGAGGGGAGAGCACTTGGGCTGGAAAGATCATATTCAGGAGCATGAACGGCGTGTCGCCAGGGCCAGGGCAATGGGATCGCCAAAGCGACTTGCAGAGCGCGCAGAGGCAGGAATTCTGAACGCACGCCAAAGGATCGAGGCGCTGCTGGATGCCGACAGTTTCCACGAGTCCGGCCTGTTCGCGGTTTCCCGCCGACCCGGCATGGCGGACAAGAGCCCGGCGGATGGCGTGGTCGACGGATACGGTCGGATTGACGGGCGTGAGGTCATCGTCTGCGCCCAGGACTTCACCACCCTGGGTTCGTCGAGCGCGATCAACAACAGCAACAAATCGATGAAGATGTGGCAGACCGCGGAAAAGAACGGCGTCCCGTTTGTCTATCTTTCCGAATGTTCCGGTGCCCGCATTCCCGACATCATGGGGGCGGTCGGCATGGGCAGCGTCGGCGAAGGCTTCATCTTCAGCCGTCGCAGGCTGGTTCCCTGGGCCGACGCGGTGCTGGGCATGTCGTTCGGCGGCGGCACCTGGGTGGCTTCCGTCTCCGACTTCGTGGTGATGCGCAAGGGCGCGGTCATGGCCGTCACCAGCCCCAGGGTGAACACTGTCGCCATATCCGAACAGATCGATCCGGAGGAAATGGGCGGCTGGCGGGTACAGACGGAGATCACCGGCAAGGCCGACCTGGCCGTAGACAGCGACGAGGACGCCCTGCAGGCGATCCGCGACTACCTGTCCTACCTGCCCTCCAATTGCGAGGAACTGCCGCCGACGGTGGCAGTTCCTTCCGGATCCGGCGATGACGGCAACCGCATCCTCGACCTGGTGCCGGAGGAGCGCCGACGCACCTATGATGTTCGCAAGGTCATTGACCTGATCGCCGACCGCGGCAGCATGTTCCCGATCAAGGAACGTTTCGGGCGGTCGCTGGTGACCTGTTTCGCCCGTATCGAAGGCCGCACCGTTGGCATCATCGCCAACAATCCGATGTTCAAGGGCGGTGCGCTGGATGTCGATTCCTGCGACAAGGCCACCAGCTTCATCACCACCTGCGACAGCTTCAACGTGCCCCTCATATTTCTGGCCGATGTTCCGGGATTCCTGATCGGGGTGGAGGGCGAGCACAAGAAGGTGCCCGGAAAGATCATGAACTTCATGCAGGCCCTGGAACTCACCACGGTCCCGGTCCTGTCGGTGGTCATGCGCAAGTCCTACGGGCAGGCCTATATCAACATGGGGGGCGGACGGTCGGACGAAATGGCCTGCTGGTTCACTGCGGACATCAGCTTTGTCGATCCCGCCGTCGCCGCCTCCATCGTGACCGGCCTCGACCCGAAGGCGGAGCCCGAGCGGTTCGCCGCCGCGGTGGAGGAATATTCGCTTGGCTGCTCCCCCTACGACCTCGCAGGGCAGTACCTGGCCCATGATGTCATCGACCCACGCGACACCCGGCAATGGCTTGCCCGGATGCTGGAGGCACATCAGCCCCGGCGCACCGGCGGAATAGGCGCACACCATATGCAGAGCTGGCCGTTCACTTATTGACGAAGCCGCATTAGGCTCCGCGCCATCCATTCGGACACGTGCATTTTTGGGGAGACAGGGCACATGGCGGAAATCGAGATCAAGTCGGAGATCGCAGGCAAGGTTTGGCTGATCGAGGCCGGGGTCGGTCAGGCTGTCGAGGAAGAGGATGCCGTGATCATCCTGGAGTCCATGAAGATGGAAATCCCGGTCGTTGCACCTGTTTCCGGCAAGATTACCGAGATCCTGGTGGAAAAGGACGAGGCCGTGGCCGAAGGCCAGACGGTCGCCCGCATGGAAGGCTGATACGTCGCGGATGATCACGCCGTTCCGGCGGGAAACCCGCATCGGAATCATTGACGGCTTCGAGGTCGGGCCGGAGAACGCGCCGCGGCTGCTGATGCTGCACGCCTCCGGCACCGGCGCGGCCAGCCTGATCCGCCTTGCGGAGATAGCGGCGGAACGTGGCTGGTGCGCCATCCTGCCCAACCTGGACGGCTATGGCGCCACCTGCGTGACAGGCCCCGATGCCATGGCGCGCCACATGGCGGTGGCGCGTCACCTTCTGGATCAGACGTCGTCGCCCCTGCCCGTCTTCGGTCATTCCATGGGGGGATTCGTGACCCTGCGGCTCGCTGCCGAAGGCGTGCCCATGCGGCGGATCACGGTTTTCGAGCCGGTGGCAATCGGTGTCCTGCGCGAGCATGCAGAAGACGCCGCAGTGCTGTCACAGGATACCCGCGCCGTATCGCGTATAGCGCCACTGATGGCGGAAGGGCGTGCAGAAGACGCAGTGCGCGACTTCATATCCCTCTGGAACGGTGACAGGTGGGATGATCTGCCCGAGAAGGCCCGGCAGAGCATTGTCGCCATGGCCCCGCAGATCAATGCGGATACGGCGAAGGTGAGCTTCGATACTCACTTCGCGTCTCACTATGCGGCAATCGATGCGCCCCTGACCCTGGTGGGCAGTGAAAAGGGTCCGCCGCCCGCTGCTCGCATCCTCGACCGGCTGGCCGATGCTCTTCCTCGGGCAAGGCGTGTGACGATCGCCGACGCCGGGCACATGGGTCCGCTGCAGGTGCCGGCGCAATTTGAAGCGGTGCTGCCACTGGATTGAATGCCGGGCAGCGCATACCATTCGGGAACTGCTCTGGGGAGGACAGCAAATGGATCTCAGCCTGACTGAAGACGACGTGGCCTTTCGCGATGAAGTTCGCGGCTGGATCGCGGAGAACCTGACAGACGAAATGCGCGACGGCGCACGCCTGACAACAGGTCCGTTCAGCGATTTCCAGATCGGCATGAAGTGGTTCCGAACGCTCGCCTCCCGTGGCTGGTCCGCCGCGACCTGGCCGGTTGAGTTCGGCGGTCCGGGCTGGTCGCCACTGCAGCTCTACATCTTCAATGCCGAGTGCGCCGCCGCCGGAACGCCGGTCCCGCTGGTCATGGGCGTTCAGATGGTGGGCCCGGTGCTGATGCACTTCGGCACGCCGAAACAGCAGGAATACTACCTGCCCCGCATCCTGTCCGGAGAGGACATCTGGTGCCAGGGCTACTCGGAGCCGGGTTCCGGGTCAGACCTCGCCTCGCTGAAGACCCGCGCGGTGCGGGACGGAGACGACTACGTCATCAACGGCTCGAAGATCTGGACCACCTTTGCCCAGCATGCGAACCGCATGTTCTGTCTGGTCCGGACCAGTACTGAAGGCAAGGCGCAGGAGGGAATCTCCTTCATCCTGATCGACGACTTCGATGCGCCTGGCATCACGGTTGACCCCATCATCACCATGGCAGGCGATCATGAGGTCAATCAGGTCTTCTTCGATGATGTGCGGGTTCCGGCGAGCAATCTCGTCGGTCGGGAGAATGACGGCTGGACCGTCGCCAAATACCTGCTGGAGTTCGAACGTGGCGGCAACAGCTACAGCCCCGGCCTGCATGCCTCTCTGGCGCATCTGAAGGCAGTCGCGCAGGCGGAGCGCGATGGTGACGGGGGGCGGCTGATCGACGACACGACCTTCCGTACCCGGATCGCCGAGGCGGAATGTGATACTCTGGCGCTGGAGCACGTGGAGAAGCAGGCCCTCTGCGCACTGGCGGAGGGACGGACCCCCGGCGCCGCATCCTCCATGATGAAGGTGCGGGGTTCCGAGATCCTGCAGCGCGCGGCGGAACTGACGACGGAGGCTGTTGCCTATCACGCCTGGCCCGACCAGAAGGCCGCCCGCACCGTCGGATCGAACATCAGCGCCGTAGGGCCGGAGCATGCGCTCACCGCCCTGCCCCGACATTTGAACCACAGGGCGGCGACCATCTACGCCGGTTCCAACGAGATCCAGCGCAACATCATCGCCAAGCTGGTTCTGGCACTCTAGACGCCCGATGCACATCGGTATTGTGAACTGCGGACCGGTTCATTAACCAGTTGTTGAGACCCTGCGCCTATCCATTGAGCCGTCAGGGACATGCGTGATCTACAGTTCAGGTGAAGTACCGTGCAGGATTTGGGTGCCCATATCGATATCCTGTGGATTCTGATCTGTACCGTGCTGGTGCTGCTGATGCAGCCCGGCTTCGCCTGCCTCGAGATCGGGCTGGTACGGGCCAAGAACACCATCAACGTGGCAATGAAGAACATCGCCGACTTCTGTCTGGCGGTGATGCTGTTCTGGCTGGCCGGTTACGGCATCATGTTCGGTGCCAGCGAAATGGGCCTGATCGGCACCAGTGCCTTCCTGTTCGATCCGGGGGCGGGCAGCAAGTCCGTCCCGCAGGAGATTGCCTTCTTCTTCTTCCAGGTCGCGTTCTGCGGTGCCGCGACGACCATCATCTCCGGCGCGGTGGCGGAGCGGATGAGCTTCCGCGGCTATTTCATCATCGCCGGGCTTGTCAGCATCCTGATCTATCCCCTGTTCGGCCACTGGGCCTGGGGCGGCCTGAACCTGCCGCAGGCCGGTTGGCTGGAGGCCGCAGGCTTCGTCGACTTTGCCGGGTCCACCGTGGTGCACGGCATCGGGGGCTGGGTCGCACTCGCGGCGATCATCGTCATCGGGCCGCGCCATGGCCGCTTCGGCGAAAACGGGCGCCCCATCGAACCCCACAATCCCTCGACGGCGATTCTCGGTATCTTCCTGCTCTGGATCGGCTGGTTCGGTTTCAATGGCGGCAGCGAGCTTGCGCTGAACGGCAATGTTCCGGGAATTCTGCTCAACACGATGCTTGCCGGCGTGTCCGGCAGCCTTGCGGTGCTGGGCTACACCTGGGTCCGTGACGGGCGACCGGCCGCGGTACCCGCTGCCACCGGAGCCATTTCGGGCCTGGTGGCAATCACGGCAAGTGCCCATGCAACGACCGGTCCGTCCGCGATCCTGATCGGCGCGATCGGCGGGCTTGTCGGCCTCGGTGGCGCATGGCTGCTGGCACGCCTGAAGATCGACGATGTGGTCAATGCCGTTCCCTCTCACCTGTTCGCAGGGATCTGGGGGACGCTCGCTGTCGCCCTGCTGGGAGACCTGACGCGACTTGGCACCGGCCTCGACCGACTGGATCAACTGGGTGTGCAGGCTCTGGGTGTCCTCTGCGCCGGGCTCGTCGGTTTCGGTATTGCCTGGCCTCTGCTGCTGCTGGTCAACCGAGTCCTGCCGCTTCGCGTCGCGCGGGCGCATGAGGACGTGGGACTGAACACTTCGGAGCACGGCGCCAGCACCTCTCTGGTCGATCTGGTGTCCGCCATGGAGGTGCATCGCCGGACCGGAGACTTCAGTCAGCCCGTCCATGTGGAGCCGTTCACGGAGGCCGGTGATATCGCCTCCCAGTACAACCTTGTCCTGCGCAAGTTCTCCGACGAGGTCGAAGGTCACGAGAAGACAGGTTCCCGGCTTCGCGAGGCGCTCACCCAGGCGGAACTGGCCAACTCCTCGAAATCGCAGTTCCTCGCCAACATGAGCCATGAGCTGCGCACGCCCCTGAACGCCATCATCGGCTTCTCCGACATCATTCGCACGGAGATGTTCGGCCCGATGCAGAACGACCGCTATCGCGACTATGCCGATGACATCAACAACGCGAGCCAGCATCTGCTGTCCCTGATCAATGACATCCTTGACTTGTCGAAGATCGAGGCAAACAAGTTCGACCTGACCGATACCGAGGTCGATCTGGCTGAAATCGCCGAAACCTGTCAGCGCATGCTCAATTCGAACGCCCGCGAAAGCAAGGTGGACCTGGTGATGCGCGTGCAGTCCGACCTGCCGGTCCTGCGCGCAGATGAACGCGCGATCAGCCAGATCATGCTGAACCTGCTGACCAACGGCATCAAGTTCACGCCGGAGCACGGGACCGTCTCACTTGCCATCGAAGTGGAGGCAGACGGACGCATCGCGATGACGGTCAGCGATACGGGCATCGGCATCTCGAAGGCCAACATCAACCGCGCCTTCGAACCCTTCACCCAGATCGCCAGCGACAGCCTGATCTACTCCGCCGAAGGCACTGGCCTGGGTCTGCCCCTGACCGCGGCACTGACCAGGCTGCATGACGCCAGCCTGGTGATCGCGTCGGAGGAAGGTACGGGGACAACCATCACCGTGCGCTTCCCCCTCAGCCGGGTCATTCGCCAGCCGGTCCGCCTGAGCGCCTGACCTTCTGCCCGATTACCGGTTCGTCAGCCACGAATCCCTGAAACCCAGTCGGCAATTGCGCCACCGATCTCGTCGGGTGAGTCTTCCTGGATGAAATGGCTGCCCTTGACGGTGACTTCCGTCTGGTTCTTCCAGCCACGGCAGAAGTCACGGACCTCACCAGTCAGGATCGCACCCGGCTCCGCATTCACGAACAGTTTCGGCATTTCGTTCTCGGCCATCCAGTCCGAATAGTCCTGCACGATGGCGACAACGTCCGCCGGCTCGCCTGAAATCGGGATCTGGCGCGGCCAGGTCAGGGTCGGACGACGGTCCTCCCCCGCCTCGGCAAACGGACGGCGATAGACCGCCATTTCCGCATCGGTCAGGCCGCGCAGCACGGAACCGGGCAGCACCTTCTCGACGAAGATGTTCTTCTCCAGCACCATCTTCTCCCCGGCGGGCGAACGGAAACCTTCAAAGACCGGGCGTGACGCTTCGTTCCATTCCTCCCACAGCACCGGTCGCACGATGCCTTCCATATAGGCGATGCCCTGCACCGCCTCCCGATGCCGGTTGGCCCAGTCGAAACCGAGCGCCGAGCCCCAGTCGTGGATGACGAAGATCGCGTTCCGCGTCACACCCAGGGCCTCCAGCAGACCATCGAGATACTGGCGATGCTCGACGAAGCGGTACCGGTCCGGTCCGGAGTCAGGCAGCTTCTCCGAGTCCCCCATGCCGATCAGGTCCGGCGCGATGCAGCGGCCCAGTCCCTTCGCATGCGGCATCACGTTGCGCCAGAGATAGGACGACGTCGGATTGCCATGCAGGAAGACGATGGGATCACCCTCCCCCATCTCGACGTAGGTCATCTTGCGCCCGTGTACCTCGACTGACTTCTTCGGATGTTCTGCTGTTGAAATTGTCATCTCATGTCCTCCCCGGATGTCACATGACAGAGTTGGGGCAAGCTGCGGGGCGGTCAAGGGGATGACCACCGAATGCAGGAGACCGCCAACCCGTCGGTTCCCGTTTGTAATGAACAGCAGTCAGTTGTAAGCCAGACAGAGGGAAACGCGGGGAGACGTCAGTCATGGACCAGTTCGATTTCATCATTGTCGGCGGCGGATCCGCGGGCTGCGTGCTTGCCAGCCGCCTGAGCGAGAACCCCGATACATCGGTTTGCCTGGTCGAGGCCGGAACCACCGGGGACCACTGGTCCATCAACGTGCCCGCCGGTCTGGTCAAGACCATGCAGGACAAGCAGACGAACTGGCTGCTGCAGACGGAACCACAGCCGAACCTGGGTGGTCGCCGCATGTTCTGGCCCCGCGGCAAGGCGCTCGGCGGCTCCAGCGCGATCAACGGCATGGTCTACATTCGTGGTCACCGCGCCGATTATGACCGCTGGGCAAGCGAGGAAGGCTGCCCCGGTTGGGACTGGGAGAGTGTGCTGCCGCTGTTCCGCCGGTCGGAGAACAATGAACGCATCCAGGATGACCTGCACGGTCAGGGTGGCCCACTGAACGTCATGGATCCGCGCAGCCCAAGCCCGCTGTCACACATGTTCGTCGAGGCTGCGGCCAGTGCCCAGATCGGCGAGACCGACGATTTCAACGGCCCGAAGCAGGAAGGTGCCGGACTCTATCAGCTCACCCAGAAGGACGGACAGCGCCACAGTGTCTGGCACGCCTATCTGCAGGGCGTTCAGCGACCCAACCTGCGCATCATCACCGGCGCGCGGGCGACGCGCATCCGTGTCGAGAATGGTCGTGCCGTCGGCATCGACTTCCGTCGGGAGGGCCAGACAGCCGACGAAAGCATCGGCGCCACGCGGGAGGTGCTGCTGTCGGGCGGTGCGGTGCACTCGCCGCACCTGCTGCTGCTGTCCGGCATCGGGCCGGGTCAGGTACTCGCCGAGCATGGCATTGCGCAGGTCCGTGAAGCACCGGAGGTCGGTCGCAACCTGCAGGACCACCTCGACATCTCACTGGTGCAGCACACTTCGACAAACATCGGTTTCGCGTTCACCTGGCGCGGGTTGAGCCGTCTGCCGGGCGCGATCCGCGAATACCGGAAACAGCGCACCGGCCTGCTGACCAGCAACTTCGCGGAGGCCGGCATCTTCACGCGCAGCCAGGCCGACGAGCCCCTGCCTGACCTGCAGTATCATTTCCTGCCGGTGATGAGCGACAACCACGGCAAGACCCGGATCTATTCCCACGGTGTCACGCTGCATTGCTGTGACCTGCGTCCGAAGAGCCGTGGCCACATCGGTCTGGCGTCCTCCGATCCGATGGCGGATCCGCTGATCGATCCGAATTACCTGGATCACCCGGACGACCTGCAGAAGATGATCCGGGGTGTGGAGATCGGGCGGCAGGTCTTCGCCGCACCGCCAACCGCACAGCACATGGCGAACGAACTTCATCCCGGCGCCGATGTGCAGGGTCCGGAGGCGCTGGAAGCCTTCGTGCGGCGCAAGGCGGAGACGATCTATCACCCGGTCGGCAGTTGCCGCATGGGGAAGGACGAAGCCGCCGTCGTGGACCCCGAGCTGCGGGTGCGGGGCGTGGAGGGACTGCGGGTTGTCGATGCGTCCGTCATGCCGAGCCTTATCGGCGGCAACACCAATGCGCCCACTGTCATGATCGCGGAACGTGCCGCCGATCTGATCCGGGCGACCTGAGCGTCAATCGCCGGTCGCACGGCAGAAATCAGCCCCGACCTGCTGGCCGGGGCTGCAAGTCGTGGATCAGCGCGGGGCCATGCGGATGGCGCCGTCGAGGCGGATGGTCTCCCCGTTCAGCATCTGGTTCTCGCAGATGTGGCGGGCGAGCTGGCCGTATTCCGCAGGATCTCCGAGACGCTTCGGGAACGGCACCGTTGCGGCCAGTGCTTCCTTCACGTTGTCGGGCAGGCTCTGCAGCATCGGTGTGCCGAACAGACCCGGTGCAATGGTGCAGACGCGGATACCGTCGTTCATCAGGTCACGTGCGATGGGCAGGGTCATGCCGACAACGCCGCCCTTGGACGCGGAATAGGCTGCCTGACCGATCTGGCCATCGAACGCCGCGACAGATGCGGTATTGACGATGACGCCCCGGTCGCCGTTCTCCGTCGGGTCCTGAGCCGCCATTTCCGTGGCCGCAATGCGGATGCAGTTGAACGTACCGATCAGGTTGACGCTGATGACACGCTGGAACATGTCGAGGGCATGCGGTTCGCCCTTCGACGTGGTCTTCGCGGCAATGCCGATGCCTGCGCAGTTCACCAGGATGCGGGCCGGGCCGTGAGCCGCCTTCGCCGTTTCGAACGCCGCAACGACGGATGCTTCATCGGCCACGTTGCACTTGGCGAAGACGCCGCCAAGTTCCTTCGCCATCTTCTGTCCCAGGTCCTCGTTCAGGTCCAGGATCGCGACCTTTGCCCCCGCAGAAGCGAGTTCGCGGGCCGTTGCCTCACCCAGACCGGACGCGCCGCCGGTAATCACGGCAGCCATACCCTTGAGATTCATCAGTTCATCCTCCCTCTTGCAAAATCACGTTGGGCAGACCTCTAGCCGACGCGGAGTGGCTTGTCAGCACCCTGTTCAGCCGGTTCGACCGATGCTGCCTGCATGGACGTCGTTCCCGTACCCGCCGGACCATCGAACGTGGCCGTTGCAGGCCGGGATTCGTGCGGTTTCACCTTCGCCTCGCGGCGGGCGATGTAGAGCGTCGACGCAACAATCACCAGCGCCCCCATGACCGTCCAGACATCCGGCACCTCGAAGAACAGGAAATAGCCGAAGACGCCGGAATAGATCAGGCGGGCATAGTCGAACGGGGTCACCGCCATCGCCTCCCCTGCCGAATAGCCCCGGATCAGCATGGTCTGGCCGATGGTGCCGCAGCCTGCCAGCGCCAGCAGGATCAGCAGCACCTCCAGGCTCGGCATCTTCCAGAACCAGAGCGCCGGGCCCAGGGTGCAGAGGCTGAGGATGATGCTGGACCAGAAGACGAGCGTCGTCGGCGCATCCAGCCGCGACAGGATCTTCATCATGATCGTGATGCCGGCAATCAGGGCTGCTGCGAACAGTGCCACGAAGGCGATTGGGTCGGTTTCGCCGCCGGGACGCAGCATGATGATGACGCCGATGAAGCCCACGGCCGTGGCAACGGTTCGCCGCATTCGCACCTTCTCGCCCAGAAAGATCACGGCCAGCGGGATCAGGAACAGCGGCTTGGTGAAACTGAGTGCCGTGACCTGGGCCAGCGGCAGATGCGCGACCGAGTAGAACATGCACAGCATGACCACCCCACCGATCAGCCCCCGGATCAGATGCAGCATCGGGCGCGATGTGCGCACCGTCCCCAGCCCGTGCCGCAGCGCAAAGGGGGCGACGATGCAGAGGCCCAGGAAAGCACGGAAGAAAGCGATCTGAAACGGGTGCAGTTCCTCTGCCGCCATCTTGATGAAGACGCCCATCGCGGACAGGAAGATACCCGCCGCCAGCAGCCACAATGCGCCACGCACATTGCCTGGCAGTTGCTCGAACTTCTCGATCACTTCAGATCCGGTCTCCGCGCTCTTTGTGGCGCACTCCCGTCGCGGCCCAACCGCCCCGACAGGCCTTGTCTTCCCCAGTCATAACCCGGATTGGCACCGGAATACCATGATCGGCGCCCATACCGGGTAAGCATGACTGCATCGACAGCGCACCCGCCATGGGCGCACCACCCCTTGTGACATGGCAGGCGACACGCCTATATGACGGGCTGCAACTGATCGGGAACATGCACATATGACCAACCGCGCCGCCGCCGAAGCCAGAGCCCTGGAGATGCTGGACGATCTGTTGAACCGGGCCCTGAAGGGCGGCGCCGATGCAGCCGATGCCGTGATGGTGGAAAGCCGGTCCCTCGGCGCGTCATACCGGCAGGGCAAGCCGGAGGATATCGAACGCTCGGAGAGTTTTGACGTCGGACTGCGCTGCATGGTCGGCAAGCGGCAGGCTGTCGTGTCCTCCACCGACATGAAACCGGACATGATGGACGAACTCGCCGCGCGCGGTATCGCCATGGCCAAGGCCAGCCCGGAAGACCCCTGGTGCGGCATCGCCGACGCGGATCAGATCGCGAAGGGCCTGCCCGACCTGGACCTGCATGACCCGACCGTGCCGGAGGTGGAGAGCCTGATCGTAAGCGCGCGTATCGCCGAGGAGGCCGCGCTGGCCGTCAACGGTGTGAAACAGTCCGAAGGCGCATCCGCCGGATATGGCGCAGGCAGCGTGGCGCTGGCCATCCGGGGTGATGGCGTCCGCTTCGGTGCAGCCTACTCGACCTCCAGCTTCAGCCTTTCCTGCTCCGTCATCGCGGAGGACGCGGAAGGTCACATGGAACGTGACTACGATTTCAGCTCTGTCCGCCACATGTCCGCGCTCGAAGATGCGGCAAAGGTCGGCCGCACCGCCGCAGAAAAGACCGTGAAGCGCGTCGGCGCGCGCAAGATGCCGTCAGGCAAGGTGCCAGTCGTCTTCGACCCGCGCGTGGCCTCCAGCCTGGTCGGTCATCTGGCCGGGGCCATCAATGGCTCATCGGTCGCGAGGGGCAGCTCCTTCCTGAAGGACCGGATGGGCCAGCAGATATTCGCCAGCGGTATCCGCATCATCGACGACCCGCTGCGCCAGCGCGGCATGCGGTCCCGTGCTGTGGATGGGGAAGGTATCGCCGGACGCGAACAGGCCCTGATCGACGACGGTCATCTGCAGACGTGGATTCTCGACTGCGCCTCCGCCCGCCAACTGGGTCTGCAGACGACGGGACATGCGTCCCGTGGCACGGGTGGACCTCCCTCACCCGGAACCTCCAACCTGTATCTCGCGGCAGGCGATATCTCTGCCGGTGAGCTGATCCGAAATGTTGGTACTGGATTCTATGTAACTGAATTAATTGGATTTGGTGTGAATGGCGTTACCGGTGACTACAGCCGTGGCGCTGCCGGTTTCTGGATCGAGAACGGCGAGATCGCCTTTCCGGTGTCGGAGATGACCATCGCCGGAAACCTGAAGGACATGTTCATGCAACTGACGCCCGCGAATGATCTGACGTTCCGCTATGGCACCAATGCGCCGACCCTGGTGGTCGAGGGCATGACCGTGGCGGGCAACTGAGGGTGCCGCGCGTTCCTGATCACCTGAGTGCCGATCACAGCCTGCTGCTGGACGCCGTGCGGCGCGCCGGTGCTGTTGCAATGGAATATTTCGACACCGACCTGAAGACCTGGGACAAGGGCAATGACCATCCGGTGACGGAGGCTGACATTGCCGTCGATACCCTGCTGAAACAGCGTCTGACCGAGGCCCGGCCCGACTATGGCTGGCTGTCGGAAGAAACGGCGGACGACCCGTCGCGGCTGGACCGGAAGCGGGTCTGGATCGCCGACCCGATCGACGGCACCCGCGCCTTCATGCGCGGTGTACCGGAGTTCACCGTCTGTGTGGCGCTGGTGGAGGATGGCAAGCCGATCCTGGGGGCGGTCTACAACCCGGCCAAGGACGAGTTCTTCGAGGCCGCGCTGGGCGCGGGGGCAAGGCTGAACGGGCAACGCATCACCCCCAGCCTGATCGACAATACCGGTGACGCCCACTACCTGACCGCCAAGCGCAACATGACCTATTTCACCTGGCCGAAGCCGGGTGATGACATGCTGTGTACCTGGATGAACTCCATTGCCTACAGGATGGTGCTGGTGGCGGCTGGCCGGTTCGACGCCGCCATTTCCATGGCCGGGAAACACGACTGGGACATTGCCGCCGCCGACCTGATCCTGACAGAGGCCGGGGCCTGCTGCACGACCAACACCAACGAAGGCTTCATCTACAACCGGCAACGCCCCCGGCACCGCAACGTCATCGCCTCCGGCCCCAACATGCACGACGAACTGCTGCGGGTGCTTTCCTGAGACCGGTGCTGAGGATGACTACTCGGCCTCAGTCCATCCGCAGACCGCCATCCACGTTCAGGGTCTGGCCGGTGATGTAGCTGGCATCATCGCTGGCAAGGAACGCGACCGCCGCGGCCTGTTCCGATACATCACCCTGACGCCCCAGCGGCACCTGCCTGCGCACGCCCTTCTTGATGCGCTCGAACTCCGTCCCGACATGCCCCGCAACCCGGCGGAACGTGCCGTCCATCATGTCGGTGTCGGTCGAACCGGGACAGATGCAGTTGACCCGGATACCGGACGCGGCAAGCTCCGCCGCCATCTGCTGGGTCAGTCCAATGACCGCGAACTTGGTGGCGGAGTAAGCCCCGTAGTTTGCCATTCCGACCCGTCCAGCAGTCGAAGACAGATTCACGATGGCGCCACCGTTCCCGGCGTCGATCATCGCCCGGGCACCCGCCTTCGACACGTGATAGACGCCGTTCAGGTTCACATCGACAGTCCGCATCCAGTCCCCGTCATCCATGCTGATGATGGGGGATGCGCCTGCGCCGCTCGGCACCCCGGCGTTGTTCACCACGATATCGAGCCGCCCGAAGGCATTCAGCGTGCCATCGATCAGGGCCGAGACCTGATCCCGATCGGTGACATCACAGTCAAGCGCCAGCGCCCGGCGTCCCAGCGCCTCGATCTCCGTGACCAGCGAACTGGTCCCCTGCCAGTCCATCTCGGACTCATGCGCCGGAACCGGTCCGCCAGCCGAACGTGCCGAGACCACCACATCGGCACCGTCCCGCGCGAGCCGCAGCGCGATGGCCCGCCCAATGCCACGATACCGTGCCGCGCCGGTAACGACCGCGACCTTGCCCTTCAGATCAGCCATTCGGTATCCTCCTGCTTCGACCCCAGCTTACCAGAAGGGGACCTGCCACCGCGCAGGCCAGACCGACCATGAACAGCGGCGTGATCACCTCATCCAGCAACAGCGCGCCGAACGCCGTCGCCGCGATAGGACTCAGCGGCACCCAGATCGCCGCGCGTGTCGGTGACAGACGGCGCAGGCCCCAGTTGAACAGCAACATGCTGGCGGTCCCGCCGAACACGGCCAGATAGATCGCCAGCCACCAGTCATTCTCAGAATATCCCGTCCCCGAGGTGAACAGCCCCTCCGCGGCGGCGAACGGCAGCATCATGATCACACCGCCCAGCATCGCCAGCAGGGAGATCGGCGCGACCGAATAGCGTTGATACAGACGGGCGGAGAAGGCGTTGTAGGTGGCACCGCAACAGACGGCGAGGAAGAACAGTCCCTCCCCCCACAGGCTGTCACCGCCGACGTCCGAACTGAATGCCTTCTCCCCCACCGCAAGAGAAACACCGGCAAACGAGAGGATGGCGGCGATGGTCATGAACCAGGAAACATGGTCACGACCGCCCGCAGCCGCGATCAGCATCGTCAGGATCGGGATCAGCGCAAAGATGACCGCGCCACGTGCGGCCGGAATCTCCTGCAGGGCGGTATTAACGAACAGATGGAACAGCCCGAACTGCATGACGCCGAGACCGAGCGCGAGCAGGACATCGCCGCGGGCAATCCGCCATTGCGACCGGCGCAGGGCCAGCGGCACCAGACAGGCGGCAGCCAGGAAATAGCGCAGGAAAGCAAGGGTCGCCGGCGCGTCCGAATGCTCCATGATCGCGCGTGCTGCGACGAAGGAACTGCCCAGCAGGACCACGGAGCAGAACAGCGCAGCATGTGGCAGGAAATCCGGCGGTGCGGACGTCACATCCTGGAATCGTTCCTCACCTGTCGACAAGGAACCCGCCTCCCCCGCGCTGTCACCCGTGATCAGTCCACATTCGCATGCGTCGGGGCGGGCTGCAAAGGCTCAGTAGCGGTTGTCCCAGCCGCCGATCAACTGACCGCGCGCGTAGCGAATGCCGAGGTCGGAAACGGCCTGCTTGTCTTCCGGTCGATTGACGCTGGTTGCAATCAGCTCGATCTGGCGGTTGCGCCAGTTTTCGATCAGACCGCGCACCAGGAAGCGCCCGTCCTTCTGTGCCAGCAGTCCGGTCAGACGATCCGTGGATACCTCGATATAGCCGCGCGCACCCTCGCCGCGGGCAACGGAGCCGGTGCGATGATCTGCATCGCCGGCAATGAAGGCGTAGAAATCCGGGACCGAAAGGCACCAGTCAGCGGCTGACATGTCCTGTTCGACCATTTCGCCGCCCTTGCCGTTCAGCTTGCCGCTCAGCGCTTCATAGGGGCGCAGGATCAGGTTCTCGCTCTTGATGCCGCTCTTGCGCGCCAGCGTTTCCAGACGTGTCCGGACCGCCGCCTGCTTCAGATATTCCTGACGGATGGAGGCAAGCACACGGAAGGAGATCGACTGCCAGGTCTTGGCCTCCAGATGGTGACGAACGGCCTGCTCCACGACCGCGACCTCGAAGTCGCATTGCACGTCGTCGGCATTGACCAGTCCGAAGATCTGTTCAGGCGCAACGATCTCGTCGCCAACCTTCAGGTCTGCACCGACAAGCTGCATGGCGATCTTGTTGCGCTTCAGGCTCAGGATCGGTCGCACGCGCCGCTGGAAACTGCCGGAAGCAATGGCCTGGCGGACATCCACCAGCATCTGTTCGGCAGCCGTCAGCGCCCGCGAATGCGCCTCTGCCAGGCCGGAACGGCTGAAACCGCGCTTCAGCCCGCGGCGCAGGCCGGAAAGCATGTGACCAAGTGTGCCACGCGCGGCGGCGGCAGACACGGCGTCCGTGTCAGCCACGACCTGCTGGGCGGCCAGGCCGCCCGCATCCTTGAGCACACCCCGGGACACCGCTTCCTGTCCCACGTCACTCAGCAGGCGCGCGCTGTCATAGTCCTTTCCATGCACGACGCCATAGGCCCCGTCGGTCAGGTCCGTTGTCCCCATCGCCCCCAGACTGCGCGCGCGCTCGTCCACGATGCGGCGGAAATCCCTTGCCTTGTCGGTCGTGTCGAAGGCACCAAGCCCTCCCTCCACCGACATCAGCGTTATGCCCTTGTCCTGATCGCCGTCGGCCAGCAGGCCAGCCATGCGATCCAGCCCGGCGGCGGCATCGTCGTCGCCGCCGACGAAGGCACTGTCGACCGGTGCCGCCTCCCAGGCGTCAGGGGCACGGGTCGGTGCCAGATGGACAAGGAAGCCATCTGCCGGCCCCTTGCCGGCCGAGCGGACACGCAGGCCGAAGTGCGCCTGCTGACCGTCAGGCCGGTCATAAGTGATGACGTGGGAACCGCCCCCCTCACCCTTGGAGAGTGCGCCCAGCGCCCGGCTCAGGGTGGCACTGGCTTCGGCGCTGAACACATCGGACACCGGCCTGCGCCAGAGTTCGACACTGGACCGGCCCAGCAGCCTGTCCGTATCGCCGTTCAGCTCGCCGATTTCACCATGGGCATCCAGGCGCAGAGTCAGGCTCGACTCGTCAGACGTTGACGCTTGCATCATCATGATCTCTCACCTTGTAGTGCGGACGGTTGCAGCAGTGCTCTGAACAGAATGCCGCCAGCCCTTCAAAAAACAGTTAATTCAATGGGTTGTCTTGAGCAGACTTCTATTCGACCATGAGGCGGTCATGATTGCGCGAGCTGGGGAGGCAGATGCGATGACGGATTTCAGACTGGTGGCGGAGGGCCTTCGCTTTCCGGAGGGGCCGATTGCCCTGCCCGACGGCGATGTGCTTGTGGTCGAGATAGCGGCGGGACGGCTGACCAGGGTGCACCCCGACGGCTCGAAGACCGTTGTCGCGACACCCGGCGGCGGACCCAATGGTGCAGCCATGGGACCGGACGGCAAATGCTATGTCTGCAACAATGGCGGTTTCCGTATCCTTGAAAGCAAGGGACGGCTGTTCCCGCTGGACCAGCCTGACGACTATTCGGGAGGACGGATCGAACGGATCGATATCGAGACCGGCGCCGTCGAGACCCTCTACACGCACTGCAACGGCCATGCGCTGAAGGGGCCGAACGATATCGTCTTCGATGAAGCGGGCGGCTTCTGGTTCACGGATCACGGCAAGGTCCGCGAACGTGACCGGGATGTCACCGGCATCTACTACGCGGCGGCAGATGGCAGCCGGATCGAGGAGATGATCTTCCCGTCGGAGAGCCCGAACGGCATCGGCCTCTCCCCCTCCGAGGATGAGCTCTATGTCGCAGAGACCCACACCGGGCGGGTCTGGGCCTACGCCCTGAACGGACCGGGGCGTCTGTCCGCGCCGAAACAGCCGATCCGCGGCCACCAGGGCAGGCTGATCGCAGGGTTGCCCGGGCATCAGTTACTGGATTCGCTCGCCGTCGACAGCAAGGGCAATGTCTGTGTCGCCACCATCCACAACGGCGGCATCACGGTGATCCCGCCGGACGGCAGCCACTATCGCCACGTCCCGATGCCGGACCCGATCACCACCAATATCTGTTTTGGTGGACCGGACATGAAGACGGCCTGGATCACCCTGAGCTCGACGGGCAAGCTGGTGGCAATGGACTGGCCGGTGCCGGGGCTGAAACTGAATTTCCTGAACAAGTAGATCAGGCCGGATCAGCAGAACCCTCTCGAACTGCGCTGAAATCGCGGGTCAGACGGGCGCGCGCGTCCCTGGCCCCCATGGGCTCACCGCATTCGCTGCAGGTCATTTGCGGTTGCGTGACGGATTCACAGCCCTTGTGGACGATCTGGACCGGGGGGACACCGTCGAGCAGCCAGCGGTCGCCCCATTGCTTCATGGCGACAATGATGGGCCAGAGGTCCTGGCCCATCCCGGTCAGGCTGTATTCATGGCGCAAGGGACGCTCGGAATAGGCGCTGCGCCGAACGATCCCCAGTGCAACCAGCTTCTTCAGGCGCCGGGACAGCAGGTGGGACGACATGCCGGTCTGGCGCAGGAAGTCATCGAACCGTCGGGTTCCCAGGAACATCTCCCGAAGGATCAGCAGGGTCCATTCGTCGCCGACTGCGGCAACCGCGCGGGCCACAGTGCAGGCACTAGATGAAAGGTCGGCGCGACTCATCAAACTCACTTCCAATATTGAATTGACTTGCTTCAGAATTTGAAGCTACATCGGATAAGTCATTTGCTGAAGCATTTCCTGGGGAGGAGACCGCCATGAAAGTCTATTTCGCGCCGCGAACTCGCGCCGTCCGCACGGTCTGGCTGCTGGAGGAGATCGGCAAGCCTTACGAACTGGAGCGTTTCACGCTGGGCCAGAAGGAAATGCGCGGCCCGGAATATGCCCGAATCAATCCGAACGGACGTGTCCCCACCGTGATTGACGGTGATGTCACGATCTCCGAGAGCACCGCAATCGCCCAGTATCTCGGGGCCAGGTATGCACCGCATCTGACCCCCGGTCCCGACGCGCCGAATTTCGCGACTTACCTGCAGTGGCTGCATTATGCCGAGGGCATGATCATGCCCCCGTTCAACAACTACGTGGTGGAGACCATCCTGCTGCCGCCGGATCGCCGCAATCCCGAGATCGCGGCCCGCGCGGTAAAGCTTATCGGCCGCCTGCTGCTGGCTGTCGAGGCGCATATGGAAGGACGCGAGTATCTGGCTGGCGAATTCACCGTCGCCGATACCATCACGGGTCACGCGGTCGTCATGGCCCGATCGATCAAGATCGATTTCAGCGCAATGCCCAACCTTTCGGCCTATGCCGACCGGCTGGAGGCACGCCCCGCTTTCATCAAGGCATCATCACTCTGATGGAGCGGGTGGTCGATACAGGGACCGAACAGTTGCTCTGCACTGTCCGGGATCATGTCGCCACGATCTCATTCAATCGCCCCGAGCGCCGCAATGCCCTGGGCGACATCGTTACACCGGCCCTGCGCAACATCCTGCTGGTCCTGGAAGCTGACCAGGACGTGCGTGCCATTGTCCTGACTGGCGTCGGCAAGGCCTTCTGCGCGGGCGGTGATGTGAAGGGCATGGGCGCCGTACGGGACACCGACAACAGAACGGTCGATGAGAAGATCCGCGACCTGCAACACCGTCAGCACGGGCTGACCCTGCGCCTGCACGAGCTGCCGAAGCCCACGATCGCGGCCCTGCCCGGTGCCGCCGCCGGTGCGGGTATGTCGATCGCCCTGGCATGCGATATCCGGATCGGTGCTGAGAGTGCGTTCTTCGCCCCCGGCTTCGGGACCATCGGCCTGTCAGGTGACTACGGCGGTTCCTGGCTGCTGACACAGCTTGTCGGCCCCGCCAGGGCCAAGGAGATCTATTTCTCCGGTCGGCGCGTCGCAGCGGAGGAGGCACTGTCGCTGGGCATGCTGAACAGGGTCGTTCCGGACGATGAACTCGGCGAACGTGCTGCGGAACTGGCCCGTCAGATTGCCAATGGACCGCCGCTCGCCATCCGCTACATGAAACAGAACATCAACCGGGCGACAGAGGCCGATTTCAGGACCTGCCTGGACTGGGAGGCTGATCGCCAGGTCAGGACCGCCCGGACCGAGGATCACAGGGAGGCTGTCCGCGCCTTCATCGACAAGCGACCACCGGAATTCAGGGGAAACTAGATGAACGACAAGCCGATCTGCCTGATCATTGGTGCCGGTGACTATATCGGTGCGGCCATTGCCAGGCGCTTTGCACGGGGCGGGTTCCACGTTGTCATGGGGCGCAGGCGCGGCGAGGAATTCGCGCCACTCGTCGCCGAGATCGAGGCCGCGGGCGGCTCGGCCCAGGGCTTCACCTGGGACGCGCGCAAGGAAGAGACCGCCGTCGAGATGTTCACCATGGTGGAGAAGGAAATCGGCCCCATCGAGATCTGCATCTTCAACGTGGGCGGCAACGTGCGCTTTCCCATTCTGGAGACCACGGAGCGGGTCTTCCGCAAGGTATGGGAGATGTGTGCCTACGGCGCATTCCTGACGGGGCGCGAAGCAGCGAAATACATGGTGCCGCGCGGGAAGGGCTCGATCTTCTTCACCGGCGCTACCGCCTCGGTGAAGGGCAGCAGCGGCTTCGCGGCATTTGCGTCCGGCAAGTTCGCCCTGCGCGGGCTGGCACAGTCCCTCGCCCGCGAACTGGGTCCGAAGAACATCCATGTGGCCCATCTGATCATCGATGCCGGTGTGGATACGGAGTTCGTGCGCGACCGGCAACGTCAGGCAGGTATCGACCCCGACAGTCTGCCCGCGGACACCCTGATGAACCCGGACAGCATCGCCGAGACCTACTGGAACCTGCACCACCAGACCCGCGACGGCTGGACCCACGAACTGGATATCCGTCCCTTCGCGGAGCCCTGGTAGGGATTGTCAGCTTTCCTGCTTCGCGCTCCCCGGACTGCTGCTGAAGAGTTCGTCCGGCACCCGCGCGCGGAAGCTTTCGGTCGTGTAACGCCAGATCTTCACATCGTCGGACCAGTGATCGCGCGACAGTCCGGCCTTGACCTTCAGTCCGTTCAGAAAGGCCTCCGGTGTCGGCAGTCCGTCCCAGACCTTGGGCATGAAGGTTCCGCGTTTGCCGGCTGACTGCAGGATCAGGCCATCGCGACCGGGGCGCAGGCGGGCCTTCAGATCATCCTCGTCAGCGAAGGCAAACGGCGCGGGGGTAGAGAGCACGGAGATCTCCAGCTCCGATTCCCTGAATTCCGGCACCGTCAGGGCCTGAAAGCGGGGATCCTCGAACCCGGCGGATACGGCGTTCCAGGCGACGTCAGCAGCCAGCGGCCTGTGCGCCTGCAGCGACCCTATGCACCCGCGCAATCGCCCCCGTCGTTCGATCGTGACAAAGCTGGCGGCGATGCTGCGCAGTTCGCTCGGGAATGTTTCGAGCGATATCTCGGGACGCTTGTTGCGGGCCAGTCGGATGGCGATGGCACGCGCGGCAGTCGTCAGCAGGAGTCGTCTGTGCGCGTCCGCCAACCGCGCCGTTTCCGATGGTTCCAGCGCCCATGCACCATAGCCAACGACCCGGTCCTTCGGCCCCGCCGTGTCACCTGAATTGCGAACATCGAGGCGGGTGACGCGATACCCGAGCCGCGAAACATGTTGCAGCAGGCCGTTCACCGGACGGCTGCCACAGGCCTCTTTCGCGCCGAAACTGCCGACAGCCTGTCGCTCGATCCGGGTAACCGTTTCACCGTCGATCTGACAGGCGGTTGCGTGGTCGTGATAATGCGACAGGTCGGTGGAGATGATGACCAGCGTTTCCAGGCCACCCCATAGTCGCGCCAGCAGTGCCGCGACCTGATCCGGCGTTGCGTCTCCGACAACAATCGGCACCAGCGCGAAGTCCTCGCCAAGCGCACGCTGCAGGAACGGCAGATGCACCTCCAGGCTGTGCTCCTGCGCATGGGCCTCATCATGCGTGACCACGCCCGGAAAGTCCCCAAGCGCGTCCATCAACTCCCGGTCCAGTCTGACCGCGCCAATGGGGGTCTGAAACGCATTGACCGAGGGCAATGCAAAGCCCCGGAAGGCCACCCTGTGCGCGGGGCCGAGCAGGATGACCCGGCGAATGGTTTCCCGGGCAGGCAGCACACGCTGATAGGCACTCGCCGCGACCGCACCGGAGTAGACATAGCCTGCATGAGGCGCAATCAGGGCCTTCGGCGCGGGCAGTGGCCCGGCATGACGGTCGGTCGCATCCTTCAGCAGACCATCGACGATCCGGGCGAGTTCCGGCCCCTCCCCCGGATAGAATCGCCCGGCAACAGCGGGCGGGCGAATGGAGACAGCGGCTTCCATGCTCAATCGAGATGCTCCGTGCCGACGATCACATGCTCCTGCCCGAACCAGAGTGGCGAGTTCGGCAGGTCGATGAACTTCGCCTCATCCTCCAGCAGTATCCTGCCCGCCTCCCGCGATGCCGGGTCCTGTGCCGAGGCCTCCAGATCCCCCATGGATTTCCACCAGAGTTCCGCCACCCCGTCGAACGGCTCCGGCGCCTTGCGGACCTTCTGCATCGGCGCGCTCAGCACGGTCTGCAGCGCATGCACCTGAACGTAGCGCACCATGCGCAGCGCCGGCTGATGGTGCCGCACCAGCGGGGCATGGCGGTTGAGCCAGTAGTCATGGAACTCCGCCAGACTGAGCTCGGGCCTGCGTCGCAGGCAGAAGGTGATCTTGAACATTGCCGGGCATCCTCCCTGTATCCGACGCTGTGACGGCCCTATAGTGACACAGATCAAGGGGCGAAGGGGGCGGCGGCATGCAACAGGTCAGGACGGAATTCCTGCTGAAGGTACAGTTCGAGGTCACGGAGATCAGTGACCTGGGGCCGACACCGACCGGCAACCGACGGATTGCCAGGGTCGCGGGCGGAGAATTCGAGGGGCCGAAACTGAAGGGTACGGCTGTGCCGGGCCCGGGCGGCGACTGGCTGAACTTCACGCCAGACGGTGCAACACGGCTGGATGTCCGGGTGACGCTGAAGACCGACGACGATGCCCTGATCTACATGACCTATTCGGGCGTCCGGCACGGTTCGCCGGAAGTCATGGCCCGCCTCGCCGCCGGGGAGGAAGTGGACCCTTCGGAACTGTACTTCCGCATCGCACCCCGTTTCGAAACCGGTGCGGAGAAGTACGACTGGCTGAATCGCATCGTCTGCATCGGGACCGGGCACAGGCTGCCGACGGGGCCCGTCTACACCATCTACCAGATCCTGTGAGGGCAGAGCGATGCAGCAACTGAGCTTCGAGCACATCTTCGACATCGACATTGCCATTGGTGCCCGGCACATGATCGGACGCGGTCCCTTCGGGCGACGGGTGATCGCGGAGGTTTCGGGCGGAACCGTCGATGGCCCGCGCATCAAGGGCACCGTCATGCCCGGCACGGCCGGGGACTGGCTCCTGATCGCCGACGACGGCACCTTCTATCTGGATGTGCGCCTGACCATCGAGACCGACGATGGTGCCCGCATCTACATGACCTATCACGGCACCCGTCATGGTGCGCCGGACGTGCTGGCGCGGCTGGATCGCGGGGAGGAAGTGGCCCCGTCGGAGTATTACTTCCGCACCGTGCCGTTCTTCGAGACGGGCGACGAGCGCTATGCCTGGATGAACCGGATCGTGGCCGTCGGGCTGGGTGACCGGACCCCGCGCGGCCCGTTCTACAGCGTGCATCAGGTCCTCTGAGGTCATGTCGGCGCGCCATGATGTCCGGCGTCTCAACCGTTTCGCAGCACGGCTGTTCGAGAAGGCGGGAATGCCCGGCGACCGTTCGGCGCGGGTCGCGGCCCTGCTGACCGACGCTGACATGATGGGGCATGACACCCATGGCCTGAACCTCGCCCCGCAGTACCTGGCCGCCCTGACCGCTGGCGAGATGCCCGCGACCGGCGAACCGAGACGCTTGTCGGATACCGGGCCGGTCGTGCTGTGGGATGGCAACTATCTCTCCGGGGTCTGGCTGGTGGACGCGGCGATGGACCTGGGGCTGGAGCGTGCACGGGAGTTCGGCCTCGCCGCCATCGGCATCCGCCGGTCCGGCCACATCGCCTGCCTGCAGAGCTTCCTGCCGAAGGCGACGGAGAAGGGTTTTCTTGTCCTGCTGCTCAGTTCCGACCCGGCTGCGAAGGGTGTTGCACCACCGGGCGCGACAGAGGCGGTCTATACCCCCAACCCGATTGCCGTCGGTATTCCGACCGAAACCGATCCGGTGCTGATCGATATCTCCTGCTCAATTACAACGATGGGCCTCGCCGGACGCCGGAAGGCGGAGGGTGAGCGGCTGCCCGGTGCTTGGCTGGTGGATGAGACAGGTTCGCCCACCGATGATCCGGAGGCCGGTGTGGCGCTGCTGCCGCTCGGCGGAACGGAGAGCGGCCACAAGGGCTTCGCGCTTGGCCTGATGGTAGAGGCGCTGACCTCCGCGCTCGGCGGTTTCGGGCGCAAGGACGGCCCGACGCAACATGGCGCGTCGGTCACATTGCTGCTGTTCGATCCGGAAGCCTTCGGCGGGCGGGAGGATTTCACGGCAGAGAGCAGTTTCCTCGCAGCGGCCTGCCGCGCGGCAAGCGTCCCGGAAGGCGCGGCACAGGTCCGCATTCCCGGCGCGCGGGGTCTCGACGCTCGGCGCAAGGCGCTGGCGGAGGGCGTGGCGCTCTACCCCGGGATCATGGAACGACTGGCGGAATGGGCGGAACGACTGGGTGTCGAGGTTCCCGATCCCCTGAACTGACGACTATGAAATGGAGGGCGACATGCGCACGAACAAGGTTCGCGATATCTGGAATGCCGGTGGCAACGTGGTGAATGGCTGGGTCGCGTCGGCCAGTTCCTACACCGCCGAAATCATGGCTGCACAGGGATTTGATTCGGTTGGCGTGGATCTGCAGCACGGCATGATCGATTTCGACCACGCCATCGCCATGCTGCAGGGAATCTCGGTGCAGGAGGCAACGCCGCTGGCGCGCATTCCCTGGAACGATCCGACCTGGATCATGAAGGTGCTGGATGCCGGTGCGATGGGCCTGGTCTGCCCGATGGTCAACACGGCGGAGGAAGCGACACACTTCGTGCAGGCAAGCCACTATCCGCCGCTGGGGTTCCGGTCCTTCGCCAATGTGCGCGGGCCGCTGTATGCCGGGTCCGACTACAAGGCCCGGTCGCGCGAGCTGGTCATCACCCTGGCCATGATCGAAACCAAGGACGCCCTGGACAATATCGAGGAGATCGTGGCCGTGGAGGGTCTGGACGCCGTCTATATCGGCCCCTCCGACCTTGCCATCGGTCTCGGGCATGACCCGGTCGGCGATCCCACGGAGCCGGAGGTTCTGGAGGCGATCACCCATATCCGCAAGGTATCGGAAGCCGCGGGCGTCAAGCCCTGCATCCATACAGCAGGCGGTGATCACGCCAGGAGGTGCTTCGAGGAAGGCTTCCGTCTCTGCACCCTGGCCAATGAGATCCGCTTCATCATCGACGGCGCGCAGCGGGAGATCGGCAAGGCCCGCGCCTGACCACGACAGTCCCGCGACCTGCCTGACGACGCTGGCAGCAATGTGCCGGCGTCGTCACTGGCCGGGATTCAGAAAACCGACAGGCCGGTCAGTGCGGCGAATTTCTCCAGTGCCATGGTCCCGACGAGGGAGTTCCCCTGGGCGCTGAGGCCCGGCGACCAGACCGCCACCGACAGTTCCCCCGGCGCGATGGCCACGATACCACCGCCGACACCACTCTTTCCCGGCAAGCCGACGTGAAACGCGAAGTCGCCGGATGCGTCGTAGTGGCCGCAGGTCAGCATGATCGCATTGATGCGCCGAGCCCGCCGTTCCGACACCACCCGTCGGCCCGTGACGGGGTCCATGCCGCTGTTGGCGAGGAACAGCATCGACCGTGCGAGCCCCAGGCACGACATTTCCAGCGCGCACTGGTGAAAGTAGACGTGCAGCACATCTTCGGGCGAATTGTGCAGATTGCCGAAGCTGCGCATGAAGTTCGCCACGGCTGCATTGCGGAAACCGGTCTCTCGCTCCGATGCGGCAACGCGGGGGTCGATCCGTACAGGCTCCCCTTCCGCGAGCTCGGTCGCGAACTGCAGGATGGCCTCCACCGCGCCATCACGGCCATAGCGGCTGACCAGCACATCTGTCGAGATCAGCGCACCGGCATTGATCAGAGGATTGCGGGGAATTCCGTTCTCGTGCTCCAACTGAACCAGAGAATTGAAGGGATCGCCTGAGGGTTCGCGACCTGCGCGCTTCCAGTAGGACTCCCCGATTGCTTCCAGCGCCATGGTCAGGCTGATGACCTTGGTGACGCTCTGCAGCGAGAACTGGCGGTCTGCCCGACCGACCGAACACCGTTCCCCTGCCCGCGTGACGACGGCCATGCCGAAGTTCATCGGATCGACTTCGGCCAGTGCGGGAATGTAGTTGGCGACCTTGCCGGTGCCCCGTTGTGGCTCGATCGTCTGCGCCACTTCCCAGAGAATTTCCTGGTAGTTCATGAAGGGCCTCATCTGGACCGTTCGCGCGCCATTGCGTGAACGGTTCAGTCTAGCGCCTTCTGCATGCCGCAGGGATCATTCTGCTGCGGTGGCGCTTTCCGCTTCGTCTTCACCTTCATCGTCGTCGATCTCGATCTCCAGGCTGCGACGCTCCATACCGCCCGGGGCGCCCACATCCTTGAACCGACGGCAGGGACCTACGTACTTTTCCTGATCGACGAAGGGTCGCGGATGATTGGCCACCCAGGACAGCCGGTCATAAAGGCCACCTGGCGAGAGCGGCAGGGTCAGCACCATGTTGGCACCTGCATCGCGAGAGATCGTGACGGCGCCGATGGTCGTGTGTCCCAGGGTCATCAGGATCGGAATATGTCGCGCAGGGTTGCGGCGGTTCTCGCGAACGCTGCGGACCAGATCCGCGCCCCCCTTGCCGTCGATGTTGTAGTTCACGATCAGCAGATCGACCGTGCCGCGCTGGATCAGTTTGCTGGCCTGTTCGACGGTCTGCGCGTGAACGACAGGATCGGCACCGAAGGACTTCAGGATCGACTGCGTGATCCGGAAGGCCGGTTCACCCGAATCCGCGACAAGAACGGAAATGTTCTTGAGATTGATATCCTTGGCCGGACCCTTCATCAGGATGGCTTCCCTCAGTTGTCTCGCGTTCGCTGTACGTCAGCCAATATTACCATCTGGTTCAGGATAATGATCCACCAGTTGGCGCAAGGCACCCATCAGTGCCCCGAGTTCGCCCTCGCCATCCCGCTTGAAGGCCGGCGTGCTGACCAGCCGCAGCGCATTCAGGTGCGTCTGCATTGCATGCGAATCGTTGCGTCCGGCCTCGTTCAGTCGATGGATCAGTTCGCAGAAGCTGTCGGCAACAATCGTCACGGCCTCATAGTCGAATGTGGCGCCAAGATTGCGGATCTGGTTCGACAGGCCATAGGCCTCCTCCCCATGCGGATTGGGAAAGGTCACGTCCTGGCCTGCCTTGTCAACCGCCGACCAGAGCTCACGCAGCAATCCATCAACCCATTCCAGGTACTCCGGCTCCAGTTCCGTCACCGCGGTCTGTCCGGCCTCGATTGCCGCGTCTCGGGAGATCGTGGGTTTCTGACGCGCGATCTGCGTGAACCGTGTGGGCACGATCCGTGCCTCATTTGTCTTGTTGTTCGGCATGCTACTGGATTCCGGTTGACGAGATCATGGGGCTTGGCGGACGGCCTGATCGGCCGCGCATTGCTGTGCCTGCTTCGGTCTTGTTCTTCATTCTGCGCTCAATCTGGTTGGGGGCGCCTGCCGCGCGAAACCGACGACAGGGACCGGCATAGACTTCGTGATCAACGAACGGACGTGGTCGGTGAGCAATCGCCGCAAGACGTTCATAGAGCGCCTGCACGGAGACCGGTTTCGTCAGCACGAGGTTGGCTCCGCTGTCGCGGCAGCGTCCCACATCGCGCGCGGTCAGATGACCGCAAGTGATCAGCACCGGGATATAGCGTGCCGGATGCTGGGGGGTACGACGCAGTTCCTTCACGAAATCCGGCCCCTGACCGTTGCCGAGGAAGTAATCACAGATCAGGACATCAATGCCACCGAACATCAGTCGGTCGCGTGTGCCCGGCAGACTGCCCGAATGATGAATGAACACGGCACCAAAGCCCTGCAGGATCGACTGCATGACCCTGCGACCGCCCTCGTTCTCATCCGCGACGAGAAAGTTGACCTGCGCCAGGTTGATGTGTTGCTCGGCCAGCTTCATGACCCTTGTTTCGCAATTGAACAGGGTCGCAGCCTATACCCGCCGGGGTAAAATGACGGTTAACGCCGCACCACTTCGGGCAGCAGCCCCCGTGGACTGAAGCGCATCACCAGCAAAAGGATCAGTCCCATGGTGAACAGGCGCATGTGCGCGGCCCCCTCGATCAGGTGCAGACGCAGGGCGTTATCCTCTGCCAGACCCGACGTGAGCGTGGACATCAGCCACAGTCCGACCGGCTCCGCCTCGATCCACAGGAACCAGATCAGGAAGCCCCCCAGGACAGCGCCATAATTGTTCCCGGAACCGCCGACGATCACCATGACCCAGATCAGGAAGGTGAAGCGCAACGGGTTGTAGGTGCCTGGCGTGAACTGTCCGTCCAGCGTTGTCAGCATGGCCCCGGCAACGCCGACAACTGCGGAACCCAGCACGAAGACCTGCAGATGGCGTCGGGTCACGTTCTTGCCCATGGCACTGGCCGCGACCTCATTGTCGCGAATGGCGCGCATCATGCGCCCCCAGGGCGATTTCAGCGCCCGTTCGCTGAACCAGAGCACGGCAAGCAGGACAGCCGCGAAGAGCAGCACATAGCAGAGCTTCACGAAGATGCTGGAACCATCGATCACGAACTGCTGCAGCGCATCCGACCTGGCCGCGGGTTCGAGCACCTGCAGGCTGCTGCTGTTCAGGCTCTCGATCATGTTTCGGAACCAGCCGGTTTCCTGCAGATCGATCTCGTAGGGAACGGGGCGGTCGAGGCCGCTGACGTTCTTCACGCCGCGGGTCAGCCAGTCCTCGTTCTTCAGGATGGCAATGACGATCTCGGAAATGCCGAGGGTCGCGATCGCCAGATAGTCGGACCGCAGGCCCAGTGCGATGCGCCCGACGATGAAAGCCGCCCCCGCCGCGAAGACGCCGCCCACCGCCCAGGAGAAGATGATCGGCAGCCCCAGACCACCGAGATAGCCCGTCTTGGCCGGATCGACCCCTTCGATGGCGTCCACTGCCGGATCAAAGAAGGCACGCGCCGCGAAGTAACCGATCCCGACGATCAGGGTCATGCCGATGATGCGGGCCGGACCGCGCGGCAAGCGGCGATGCGCGAAGATGGCGACGATCACCGTGGCGATCACGACCGCCAGCGCCAGAAACACCCCCGTACCGCCGACCGACCAGGCCTCACCGACGGGTGACTTGGAGACCAGGACACCTGCAATACCACCAAGCGCGGCAAAGCCCATGATCCCGACATTGAACAATCCGGCATAGCCCCACTGGATATTGACCCCCAGGGCCATGACGGCAGAGATCAGGCAGAGCTGCAGGATAGAAAGGCTGACCGACCAGGACTGTCCGAGGCCCACCGCGATCAGCGCCACAGCCATGATGGCGAAGGTGATCAGGCCGCGATTGCGGGTGGCGTCACCGGCACTCATATCACCTTCCCCCTGAATATTCCGGTGGGTCTGACCAGCAGCACCACCACAAGGATGATGAAGGAGACCGCGAACTTGTAGTCGGTGGAAAGAAGCTGGACCAGCGTGTCAGGCGCCATGTCGTCGGGCAGCAGATAACGCAGGAACTTCTTGTAGGCATAGGTGATCGTGACCTCCGAAAAGGCGATCACGAAGCCACCGACGATGGCCCCCAGCGGTTGCCCGATCCCACCCACGATCGCCGCCGCGAACATGGGCAGCAGCAACTGGAAGTAGGTGAAGGGCTTGAAGCTCTTGTCCAGGCCGTACAGCGTGCCCGCGATGGCGGCCAGGCTTGCCGCGATGATCCATGTCACCAGCACCACACGGTCAGGATCGATACCGGACAGCAGCGCCAGATCCTCGTTGTCCGAATAGGCGCGCATGGACTTGCCCGTGCGGGTCCGCTGCAGGAACCAGAACAGCGCGCTCACCACCAGGATGGCCACGACAACGGTCAGGGCCTGGGTCTGGCGGACCGCGATGCCTTCGCCCAGTCCCGTCAGTTCCTTGAATTCGCGGAACGTGATCAGGAACCGTGCGCCATCCGCAAATGCCTGATCATCGGGACCGATGATGAAGCGGACGATGCCGTTCAGCATGAACATGACGCCGACGGAGGCGATGACGAAGATGATCGGCTTGCTCTTCTGCTTGCGGTAGAAGCGGAACACCGCCCGATCCGCCACCAGCGCGATCATGATTGCCCCCAGAATGCCGAAGGGCAGCGCCAGCAGTGCGGTTGGCAGTGGGGCGATGCCGATGCCCCAGCTCTGGAACAGCCAGGTGACCAGGATGACGACCATGGTGCCAAAGGCCATCAGATCACCATGGGCAAAGTTGGCAAAACGCAGGATGCCGAAGACCAGCGTGATCCCCAGCGCACCCAGCGCAAGCTGGGAGCCATAGGCCAGTGCCGGAACAACGACGAAATTGCTGAACAGGGCGAGGGCATTGAGGATATCGATCATCATCACCCTCCCAGGAACGAGCGGCGGACTTCCGGGTTGGCCAGCAGGGCCTCTCCCGTGTCCGTGAAACGGTTTTCGCCGGTGACCAGCACAAAGCCCCGGTCGGCGATGTTCAGCGCCTGACGCGCGTTCTGCTCCACCATCAGGATGGCGATGCCGGTGTTGCGGATCTCCAGGATGCGGTCGAACAGTTCGTCCATGACGATCGGTGAAACACCGGCTGTCGGTTCATCCAGCATCAGCACGCTGGGCTGGGTCATCAGCGCCCGCCCGACCGCGACCTGCTGGCGCTGGCCACCGGAAAGCTCGCCAGCCGCCTGCGCCCGCTTCTCGGCCAGGATGGGAAACAGGTCGAACACCTGCTCCATCGTCACGCTGATGTCGTCGCGACGCAGGAATGCCCCCATCTCCAGGTTCTCCTGCACGCTCATTCCGGCAAAGACATTGCTGGTCTGGGGAACGAAGGCCATGCCCTGCTTCACGCGATCCTGTGGCGACAGCCCCGTGATGTCCCTGTCGCCCAGCCGGACCTGACCTTCGCGCAGGTTCAGCATGCCGAAAACGGCCTTCATGGCTGTCGACTTGCCCGCGCCATTGGGGCCGACGATCACGGCGATCTCGCCCTTGTCGACCTCGATGGTGCAGCCGCGCAGGATGTCCGCGCCGCCATAGCCCCCGGTCATCGCCTCGCCAATCAGGAAGCTCATGCGCCCGTGACCTCCCCGGTCGTCGGGTCCGGTTGCTTGCCCGGCTTGTTCTTCAGCCCCGTGCCCAGATAGGCCTCGATGACCTGCTCGTTCGACTTGACCTCTTCCGCCGTGCCTTCGGTCAGCACCGCCCCCTCCGCCATCACGATCACCGGATTGCAGAGGCGGGAAATGAAGTCCATGTCGTGCTCGATCATGCAGAACGTGTAGCCCCGTTCCTGGTTCAGGCGCAGGATCGCATCACCAATGGTGTTGAGAAGGGTCCGGTTCACCCCTGCCCCGACCTCGTCCAGAAACACGATTCGGGCATCGACCATCATCGTGCGGCCAAGCTCCAGCAGCTTCTTCTGACCGCCCGACAGGTTGCCTGCCAGTTCCGTCGCCACGTGGCCCATGTTCAGGAAGTCGATCACGTCCTCCGCCTTCTCGCGGACACGCTTCTCCTCTTCCCGGATCTGCCGACCGCGGAACCAGGCGCCGACCAGGTTCTCCCCCGTCTGACCGCCCGGCACCATCATCAGGTTCTCGAGCACCGTCAGGGTCGAGAACTCGTGGGCGATCTGGAACGTGCGCAGCACGCCCTTGGCGAACAGTTCATGCGGCTTCAGGCCGGTGATGTCCTCTCCCGCCAGCCAGACGCGGCCGGATGTCGGGGGAAATGCGCCGGCGATGACGTTGAAGAGAGTGGTCTTGCCGGCCCCGTTGGGACCGATCAGGCCGGTGATCGAGCCTTCGGCGATCTCCAGCGAGGCACCATTGACGGCGTGAACGCCGCCGAAATGCTTGTGTACATTCTCGACGCGGATCATGCGCGCCACCAACCATGAAGAAAATGGAAAAACAAATCAGTTTGCCTGCGCATGAATGGGGAGGCCGCACGAACCCGCGCGACCTCCCGCATCACGAAAGGCTCAGGATCAGCGGATCGACTTGGTTTCGAACTTGCCGCCCATGACCTCGAGCTCCTTGTAGGAACCGGAAGCCTCACCAACGTCCGTCAGCTCGACATTGCTGGCGCCGACATAATCGACCTCGCCACCGCTGGCGAGAATCTTCAGTGCCTTGCCCAGCTCACCGGGATAGATGCGCTCACCCGGTGCGTTCGCGACATCCATCAGCTTGGCCTGGATGGCGGCACGATCCGGCGTACCGGCGGCCTGGATGGCCAGCATGATCAGCGCGGCGGCATCATAGGACTCGCCCCGGAACGGGCCGTCACCATCGTTACCGGCAGCAGCGGAGATCTCGAGGAACTTCGCGGCACCCGGAGAATCGCTGCCCGGCAGCGTTGCGACGGAACCGGTCAGACCACCGCCAATGGAATCGATCAGTGACTGGCCGACCATGCCGTCAGCCATGAAGAACATGTCGTAGGCACCGGTATCGAGGGAGGTCTGGATGATGCCCTTGCCGCCCTGATCGACGTAGCCGAAGACAACCAGTGCATCCGCACCTGCCGCGGCAAGCGCCGCGACTTCCGCAGAATAGTCAGCCTTGCCATCCTCGTGCGCGGCGGTGATCTCCACCTTGCCACCCATGCCGGTGAAGGAACCGCCGAAGGCATCGGCCAGACCCTTGCCGTAGTCATTGTTGGTGTAGGAAATCGCGACGCTCTTCACGCCCCGCTCCTTCACGATGGTGGCGAGCACCTGACCCTGGCGGGCATCCGACGGGGCAACCCGGAAGAAGTAGCCATTGTCCTCGATCGTGGTCAGCGCCGGAGACGTCGCGGACGGTGACACCATGACCACCCCGTTGGGGACAGCAACATTGTTGGCAATCGCCGTGGTCACGCCGGAACAGTCGGCGCCAACGATGGCCGCCACACCGTCGGACGTGATCAGACGCTCGGCCGCTGCGGTCGCAGCCGCCGCATCGACACATGTGGAGTCACCACGAACCGGCGTGACGGTTTCGCCATCCAGCAGCATGCCGGAGTCGGTTACTTCCTTCATGGCCTGTTCAGCACCTGCCGCCATCCCCGGCGTCAGGCTTTCGATCGGTCCGGTGAACCCCATGATAACGCCGAGCTTGATCTCGGCGGAGGCGGTGGTTGCCGCCAGAGCCATCGCCATCGCGGCGGAGGCCATCATGATCTTGCGCATTTCGTGCTCCCTGATTCCAGTTGCGTACGTGCGCCTGCGCGCACGTCACTGCTCAGGAACAGAGCTTCAACTTCACGTGGCCGGGGTCAAGCGAAAACCGGACAGTCATTCCTTCTCGGCAAGGCTGATGGCGCTCGAATAGTGGACACGTTTCATGATCAGATCGATCTCGCGTCCGGTGCTGGAGAAGGGCAGATCCAGGCTTTCGAAGCGGATATGCCCCTTGCGCGCATGCACCATCTCCCCGAAGGCCCGGATCGGTTTGCGGTGTTCCAGGTTCCAGCGATAGGAGCCGATTGCCGTTTCGTAGAATTCTGGCCCATAGACCAGATCCAGATACATGCCACTGGAGTCCCGGGAGAGGCCGGTCACGATATCCGCACCCACCAGCCTGAAGCGAAACCTCTCCGGCTCGTATTCCACATCGATCAGCGCAATCCAGCCCAGGTGCCCCTTCAGATCCCATGGCTCGAAATCCTTGCGGGCCGGCATTTCGCGCGTCCCGCGCCAGCCATGCCATCGCGCCAGCAAATCTGCCATTGGCTCGAACTCGAACCTCATATCCGGATCAAGTGTCCGGAAAGACGCATAACCCTGCGCATAAGATGTTCGTCTGGACATGCCATGACGGTAATCCTGTCACACCCCATCGTCAAAGTAGATGCATGCGGGCAGAAGTCCGTCAGACAGCATCCATTGCGACGTACCCGGGCAATGATGCAATCCTGTCCAGCCAGCCACGGATCGCGGGATAGTCGGAGAGGTCGAAACCACCCTCACCCGCGACATGGGTATAGGCGTAGAGGGAGAGGTCGGCGATGGTTGGCTGGCCTGCAACCATGAAGGACCGCTGATCCAGGTGGGCTTCCATGACGCCCAGTGCGCGATAGCCTTCCTTCTCGCGGGCCGGAATCTGCCGACGCTGTTCCTCGCTGATCGGGCCGTGCCGTGCCCAGGCGCGCAGGACGGCCACATAGGGTTCATGGCTGTACTGCTCGAAGAACATCCACTGCAGCACCTCTGCAATGTCACGCCGTCCTTCGGGCAGAAAGGCGCTGTCTGCCGCCAGATACCAGAGCAGAGCGTTGGATTCCCAGAGATAGCTGCCGTCTTCCAGTTCCAGCGCCGGGACCTTGCCGTTGGGATTGCGCTGCAGGAAACCCGGGGTACGGGTCTCGCCGTGCACGGAGTCGATCTCGATCCGCTGGTAGGGGATATCAAGCAGGGCGAGCAGCAGCCTGACCTTGTAGGCATTGCCCGAGTCAGCGTTGTCGAACAGGGTCAGCATCTCTCACCTCATGACATGGAAGCGGCATGCTCCCCGACGTCAGTCTTCGACACGGCCACGCCAACCCGCAACCGAGAAGTTCTGGGGCGCGCAGAAGAATTTCTTAACCACGAACCTGACGGAAATGACCCGGCAGATTGTGCCGATGGCAAGGTACGACACGCCCCTGATCGTCGCCGAAATTCTATAATCTATTGATTTTTCTGATATATCTTTCTCCTTCAATGTGGCACCGGCCTTGCGAAGTCTGTCCCGAACCAAAGTCAGGATCGGGAACAATATGCAGCCGAATGTATTTTCCTCCGCCCACAGCAGCAGCCCGGCGGTCGCGCTGAAGGCCAGTCAGCAGACAGGGCCGGCAAACGACGACAGCCGTCGCGCGAACAGCGCCGACAAGCCGTCGACGTCCGAGTTCGCAAAGATGGTCAGCCCCGGGGACAAGCCTGCCGATACCAAGGCAACCGGGAAGGATGCCGGGACCCAGGCAGCGAAATCCGAAAAGGTCAGCGAGACGGCGAAGGCCGTGACCGGAGAGGAAGACGCAAAGGCCGCCGGGTCAGCCGAAACAGCGGCGGCCACGCCCGTCAGCGAAGCGGAAGCAGGCACGGAGGTTGCCGCCAATGCGGAGGCCACCTCAGCGGCGGTCGCGGTTGTCGCGGACCAGGTTGAAACCGTGGTCACCAGCGGGACGCCGGTGACGACCACCACTTCATCGGCGAAGTCCGCGTCCGCTGGAACGAATGTGGCCGAAGAAGTCGCCGCGACATCGGACGACGCCCTGAAGCCGAACGGGGATGTGAAGGCAGGGAATGCCGCGTCGGTCGAGGCAGCGAAGGCTGAGAAGTCCGCGCCCACCGAGGTGAACGGTCAGTCGTCCGGCTCCACGGCGGAAGCAGGCGCGACCGCTGCGACGGCAGCCACCGAGGCATCACCTTCGGGTGCAACCGCCGGAACCGCCGCTGACGCGGCATCTACTCCCGCTCCGCTGAAGGATCCGGCACAGGACACGCTGGCCGCGGCAAAGGCCGGGTCCGGTGAAGGCAATGCCGTGAAGGCTGACGAAGCGGGCGCCGGCGCGCGCGCCGTGGACCGGGCCGCAGCCTCCGGTGTCGTCTCTGAAGATGCCGCACGTGTCGCCACGGTCGAAGGCACGGGACGTGAGGGCGCAACGCCGGATCTGACGCGCGCCAACGCGACGGCCACCGCAACCGCCGCACTCGCAACAGCCTCTCAGGGTGTCGGTGAGCAGGTGCCGCAGACGAACGTCGCCGCCGTCAACGGGCCGCAGGCGATCCAGAGTTCCGCCGCTGTCCAGCAGCTCGCCACGGCGGCACCACAGGCCCAGGTGCCTGATGCCCCGGTGCAGCAGCTCGCCGTGCATGTCACGCGGGCAGCCAAGGAAGGTGCAGACCGCATCGAGATCCAGCTGAAACCTGCCGAACTGGGCCGGGTGGATGTGAAGCTGGAGGTCGGACACGACGGTCGTGTCCAGGCGGTCGTCAGCGCGGAACGGTCAGATACGCTCGACCTGCTGCGCCGCGATGTTCAGCAACTGGAACGCGCCCTCACACACGCTGGCTTCAATGCCGACAAGAACAGCTTCAGCTTCGCAGAGCGCGGTGGTGAAGGTGGCCGGGGGGCCGGCGGTCGCGGCGACGGACAGGGCGACGGCGAACTCGCCGCCGATGATCCGTCCGCAGAGTCCGCCAACGACAATCGCAGACGCATGGCCATCGACCGGCCCGGCGTCGATCTGAAGGTCTGAGGAGTAGAACGATGGATCTTTCCGCCCTTGGGCTTTCCACCC
>BQJF01000027.1 GCA_021604565.1 Minwuia thermotolerans
GGGAAAAACCCCTTGTACAGGTCGCCACGCCCCGTCTATACCCGGCGGTGGAGAGGTGGCCGAGTGGCTTAAGGCGCTCCCCTGCTAAGGGAGTGGGGACTAATCCTCCCTCGTGGGTTCGAATCCCATCCTCTCCGCCATTACCCTTTGTTTTTATTGAGAAATTTTGGGTATTATGTTGAATACCCCACATAATACCCATCTTAGGAAAATCGCTTGCGCAGGGGTGCTTCGGCTGGATCAGGGGTTGCTTGCGAGCAAAGCGGGCAATCTCGTGTGCATGTTCTCCATAAGCACCAGGGCGCATTCGACGGTTTCGCCTGTCATCACTATCTGAAGCTGCCCCGCAGGCACAGCCTGATCCCAGGCGAAGTTCTGCGTGAGAAAGTCCAGAACGTCGCGCTTGTAGTCAGTGTCGGGGTTTTGCAGGTGATCGCCCTTTGTCTCCAGAACCACGACTCGTCCAGCACCCGCATTGCCGCCAGTGGCGAAGATGAAGTCGGGGTAGATGCGCCCGCGCTTCCAGCCTTGCAGGCCGTAGTCCGCCTTCGCCACGTTCCGGTGCCACCATTTCACCGTCGCTTCCCCATCCAGATGCACCGCGACGTTCTGTTCCTCGCTGTTCAACTCATTCCGATAGACTGGTGAAAACAGGCTACGCTTAAGCGCCCCGCCATCGGCCCCTGTCAGATGCGGCGAACCCATCGGTTCGGTCGAAAGTGTGTGGTCAGGCATAGACCAGTTGTTTCCGTCCAGTCGCAGCCGGAATTGAATTCGCCCGGCGCTCACGTCATTGCGGAACAACTTCTCAGCGCGGGCATCGCGTTCCTTCGTCAAGGCCAAGCGCAGCGCGTCGATGATGACGCCGGATGCGTCCCCCAACCTTGCCGCATCGAAGCCCCGCGCTTCCAGCCCCGCCACCAGATCGGCCACGATCCCGCGCGCCACGAATGGGTTGGGCACCAGATCGGAAATCACCCGCACTGCGTAGGACGGCTCGAATCGTAGCGTTTCCACAGCAGCAGCATGAACCTCGCCCCTGAAGAATTCGTCTTCTCCGGCATCGGTCAGGGCGATGCGTTGCAACTGCCCTGCCGCCTGTTTCGGATTGTCAGGAATGGCTGCAACAACCGACTCGGGCGAATAGTCCCGCCAGTCGATAGCCGCCAGAATATCCGTCTCGTAGTCGAGGTCGCGCTGTTCCGTTCCTTCGACCTGCAGCACTTTCGGCAGGTAGATTTTCAGGTTTTTGTGTTCCGCTCGCCGCTCAATCCTACGCGCGACACCCGGATTGGCCGTCGTCCCTGCTTGCGGCACCTCGATCACCAGATCGGCCAGGCCGTCGCGTTCCAGCCCGGTCTTGATTGCCTCCACCACGTCGCGCGTTGCTGCGTGATGCGTCACCACATAGCATTCGTCCAGCGCCGCCACGCCGGTCTTCAGCGCATACGGCTGGCGCAGGATGCGCCCGACAAGCTGGGTCATGGCCGATTGGTTCGATGCCGCCGCAAGCGAACACAGCACATAGGCAAAGGGGCAATCCCAGCCCTCTTGCAGCGCCGCCTTGGTCACGATCACGCGCACCCGGTTCTGGGGCGACAGAAGGTCCTGGTTTTCGGGTTGCTGCAAATCGTTCTGTTCGGCGGTCTTGATCGCAATTTCGGAGTCGTCCAGCCCGGACGCCAATAGCCAGTCTTTCACGTCTTCCGCGTGGATGTGCTGACCGTCGCGCTGATCCTTCCCCGTCCGCTCCACCTGCACCAGCATGATGGGCCGGATATAGCCCTGCGCGCCCCTGTCCGCCCCGTAGGCGGTCGCTTCCGCTTGCAGGGTGTTCAGCCTGTCCAGGCTGACCGTGAGCGTCCCACGCCAATCCGTGCCCTGCCTCGGGTCGAGGTTGAGCGGCATCTTGATCATGTCTTCGGCGTGCAACTCGCGACCCGTCACCTCCACCAACAGGTTCGCCGCGCGCCCCGGCTTCGTGCCCTTCGCCGCCACATCCTTGGGCGTTGCGGTCAATTCCAGCACGAAGACCGGATTGAAGCCGTAGAGCGTGTCATGCGCCAACTCGGATGTGGCCTTCTGCCCCTCGTCCATCACCACGACAGGGCAGATCTTGCGCAGTGCGTTTCCCAGGGAATCCTTCACCATCGGGAAAATGCCGTGATAACCGTCGAGGTTCGGCACCGCCGTAAGTTCGCGCGCGTGCGCCGCCTGATCGCCCTCGGGCGCGAAGAAGCCATGCACGTCGCCCCGGTCCCGGAACATGCGCAGCGTTTCCTTGTTCTGCCGATTCCCTGCCTGCAACATCAGCACCATGACGCAGAGGTTGGCTTCCACGTCCCGTACATCCAACCGGTCGCCCTTTTCCATTACCTTCACCCGCCCCGCCGCCGCCCGGTCGAGGGCCTGCCGATAGGGGTGCTGGCGGTTCTTCAGGCTTTTCAGGGTCTGGGAATAGATCGCCTCATTTGGCACGATCCACAGCACGAAGCCGGTGTTCTTCGCCAGATACCGCCCCATGATCCGGCTGACGGCATTGACCGCCAGCCAGGTCTTGCCGCCGCCCGTGGGCACCTTCAGCGTGGCGTTCGGCACTGCGCGGCCAATGCCGTCGCGGCGCGGGGCAAACGGGGTATTGGCGCGCGACGCGGGCAAGCGCCCTGCGCCTTTCAGGTTCGCCCACGCGGTTTCAGTGAAGTCAAAAGGTTGGATCGGAAGGTTCGGATTCGACGCGCGCAGGGCGTCAATCTGATCGGCCTCGGCCTTCCTCGCTTTCAACTCGTCAAGCCAGGCATCCAGCGTATCCAGCACCCGAACCTGATAATCCAGCGTGCGCATCAGGTCCGTTCCACGCGGTATAGCGCGAAGGGCAGAGGCGCAAATTCTACCGGCAAGCCTTCGGCATCCAGAAGCCGTTGGCTGACATAGCGGGCGGGGGCGAAGACAAGGTGGCGAGCGCCTGTGTGCGCTTCAGCGACCGCCTTGGCGAATGTCAGGGTCAAGGCCGCCTCGGGCGATTTCAGCCAGTCCAGATCGGGGCGATAGATCAGCCAGACGTGGGTGCCGTCTGCCTCGCCCACATAGGCGCGGGTCGGGTCCATCTGTGCGGGGTCCAGCGGCTGCGAGGTTGCCATGTGGAACAGCACGCCCGCCAGCGCGTCGAAGGTCGGCAGGTCTTCCCCGGTCAGGATGCGGTCAAGCTCGACCGGCTCGCCCAGCGTGCAGTAGGTGAAGCTGCCGCCAAGGCCGGATTTGAGAGGTTCATTCTTAGCGCAAGGAACACCGACTTGTACTCGCGCAACTCGCTCGCGCGTAAGTTCGTCCGCATAGCTCTCACCCTCAACAAGAATGAAGCGTCGCTGCCCTTCGTCCTTTGCATTGAGATTCATTACCGCGTGTGCCGTGGTTCCTGATCCAGCAAAGCTATCGAGAACGATTGACTTTCGACTTGTGGCGTAAGATAGGACCTTTTCAACCAATTGTGTGGGCTTTGGTGTATCAAAAGCCTTCTTCTTGTCTGGAAATATATTCCGCAATTCGTATGCGGCAGTTCGTCCATCAAGTTCGATGACGCTTGGCAGTTTGTCCAAGAAATCTTTGGCGTAGACTTTCAATTCAATGATTTTCTCATGGTCGTAACCAAAAAGAATCTTGTCCTGTTTGAGAAGTTCCCGCATCGTCTCTTCGGGGAAGCGATACCCCATCAATGGCTGCTTGCAGGGCTTGCCTGTTTCGGGGTGGATCACATCGTATCGGTAGCCTTCCCGTCCAGGGTTATGAACGCTCTGACTTCCCGTGTAGATGCCGTCTTGGTCGATATACTTGTATCTATCAAGCGGCCATAGCTCACTTTTGTGCTCTCGAAACCACTGAGTGTAAGCAGACTGCATCGCATTGGGATCAGGAAAATCTCGCACGAACTCTTGCCCGATGCGCACAAGAAGGTCCTTCACGTCCGAGAATTGAGACTTCCAAATCTTCTCGACCAAGTTCTTGTTCTTTGAGAAGCAAACGATGTATTCGTGCTCAATGGCAATCCGTGTGGGATTGTTATCCGTTACGTTCTTCCAAATGATTGTTCCAATGCAATGAGATGGATCACCGGAAATCTCATCTAGCATTAGGCGAAGGTTATACAATTCGTTGTCATCAATGCAGATGAAGATGACTCCATCCTCTGACAGCAAATCAAACAGCAATCGCAGCCGGGGCCACATCATCGCGCACCATTTGTCGTGGCGCAGGCCATCCTCGATCCCGATGGGGTTCGCGTCCAGCCACTCCTTGATCATTGGAGCATTCACGTTGTCATTGTAGCACCAGCCCTCGTTGCCGGTGTTGTAGGGTGGGTCGATAAAGATGCAGTCCACCTTGCCCGCGTACATCGGCAAGAGCGCCTTCAGCGCATGCAGGTTGTCGCCCTGCACGATCAGGTTGCCATCAAGACGCGGAGCGCCAATGCCCTTGTCCGGCTGCATGATCAGGGGCCGGAAGGGCACCGCAAGATGATGATTCCAGACGAATTCCTTGCCCTTGAAAACCAGTTCCGTCATCGCGCACCCCCTGCTTTGCGTCGATAGAACAGAAAACCCCGCACCGGGGCAACAGCCGGTTTGCCCGTCGCTACACCATGCCCCGGATCAACTCACCCTGCCTTGATGGCGACACGGGGCAATAGGCGCTTAGCGTGGTAGCGATATTCTCGTGGCCAAGGTTCATTGACCAGGCCTTGAACTGTTCCGGGGTCTTGCAATGGTCGTTCGCCAGAAGGCCAAGGGTCTTGCGGAAACCATGCGGGGCAAAGGCGGGCAAGCCCGCGCTTGTGAAGGCGTCCTTGACCACGGCGCGCAGCTTGCCCGCGTTGGTGTAGGTCTCGCGCGACAGGCCCAGGTTGGCAAATGCGCCGTCCTTCAGCCCCATCCTTGGTTTGGGAAACAGGGCGTCATTCGGGCCGAACAGTTCCTCTTGCCGCAGGTATGTCACCCAATCGCGGAAGGCTTGCAGATAGGCATCATCGACCGGGAAAAACCATGTGGTGAAGGTCTTGGCAAACTTGGTCTTCACGTCGCGGGCGTCCTGATAGATGCAACTCTCCACAAGATCGACATGCTTCAGGCGCATGGATGCAACCGCCCCGTCCCGCGCGCCGGTCAGCATCAGGAAGGCAAAGAGGGCCTTGTCACGGCGTTGCAGGGGCGTCGCGCCAGGCATCTGCGCAAAGGCGTGGCGGCACTGTTCCAGGGTCGGGTAGATCGTATCGCGGGCCGTGTGGGCAATGCGGGCGTCCTTGGCGTTCAGGTTGAAATACTCGGCGTCAGCATAGGCGATGCGTGACTTGTAGCCGGGTTGCCCTGCCAGCCAGAGAACGAACGCCTTGACCATGCGCAGCGTGCCATCGACCGTGGCCCTGGAAAGCCGCGCGCCGGTGCGGGCGTTTTTCTCGTTCGACAGGTGCCGTTTGAAGGCGACAGCCTGATCAATGTGGAAGCGTTTGAACGGCTTGAAGCCGGTGCTTCGCTCGAAGCGCAGAATGGCTTCAGCGGCCTTGTCAACCGTGGCCATGTCACTGCGTTTGGCTTCACGCAGGAATTGCAGGTAATGCCGTTTGATGCGCTCGTTTTCTTCATGGAATTTCCGGGCCATCATGCGTCCTTTCCGAAGTGATGGTTCAAGAGCGGGGCCGTGGTATCCCTTAAGCTCGTGGCCCCTCTTTGATCGCAACACAGAAAATCTCGCTGAAATGGTCGATCTTCGACCGGCTGATCATGCGATTGCAGGTGCCGCCGCACGCATCACAAAGCCCCAGAAGCCGTACAGTCTTCGCGGTTTGTGGAATGCAGTCGACCATCAGTCCCATGGGCCTGCGACCTGCCTTGCAGGTCAGGCAATAGAGTTGATCTTGTTGCAGTGGTGCCTTTGACGCTTTCGCCCTGTCTTCCAGGAAACTGCGCAGGGAGTCCCCAAGGATCAGGAATGGCCGTCTTGATCTCATCAGGGGCAGACCGGACTTCACCCAACTGCGGATCGTGCCGATGGATACGCCAACAGCAATGGCCGCTTCCTCGACAGTGTAGGTGCGCGCGGCTCGGATGGCGCGGGGGTTTGGACGCTTAGCCATATGGAATCCGCCCGTGACCGTTTCGCGCCTGCATCAGGGCTTTGTCGGGGGCGAGGCTTTTGCAGCCTCCCAGGCTTCGATCTCGGACAGACGCCAGCGCGTGCAGCCGGGGCTGAGTTTGACGGGCTTGGGAAAGGTCGGATCTTCTGTGACCCAGCGCCGAGGGGTCAGATGGTGAACCGAATAGCGCGCGCCAAGCTGGCGGTCGGAAAGGTACGTCTCGGGCATATGCGCCTCCATAGTTTCGCTATGGGACGCATCCTCATGCATTCACTCGACAAAATGAATATTCAAAATCAGGAGCTTAAGCAGATAGAGAAAATCCGCTCATGGCCTAAGCACTCTGCTGCAATCAATCGAACCGCTTAGGCGGTTTGGCTGGATACAGTGCTTCGTATCGGGCTTTCAGGTCTTCCCCAGCCTCCCCGCGTCGGATTTCACCAGCATACTCCATCACCTGACCACGGCCTTGACGCCACAAGGAAGGGTCAGCTTCGGTTGCTCTTTGGAGCGCAAGTTGAGCCAAGGGCACTATGCCCAGCTTCACCACATCTGGATTCCGTTCTGCCACGTCTTCGATTGCATCCATCAAGGCGGTACGGCGCGCCTCGCGTGCCTGCGCAGACTTCTTGCTGCCGGATTCTCCGGCCTTCTTGCGTGTTTCAATTGCCTTCTGGGCTTCTACCTCGACCTCTTCCGCCAGAACTTCAAGGTCTCTCCAGTGGTAACCTGCCGAGAAATCATCTTCTGTTATGTAATGGTGATACTGATAAGACGCGGCGACAAAGGCCGGTGATGAATGGGGCAGATTGAGCCAGCAAAATTCGAATGCAGCGACAACCTGCCAATTTTCGTCATACTCGCTCTTCAACTCTCCCAGAATTTTCTCCCCGAGAAAATCGATAACCTCCTGAGATAGGCCGCCAAATCCTTGGCGATAAATTCCAGCATCGGCAAGAATTTCGAAGGCAAGAGGCGATTCGCGATCCCCAGAATTCACCTCAAATGGAAATCCATTTTGAATCAAATCATGCATTTCGTCCTTATTTTTGGCTATATGAAATTGTTCTTCAGATAATTCACTCCCAACAGGGTGGTGAAATTTGTATTCGTTCGCTTCAAATTCACTAAATTTAATGGTAATTGTGACTTCGACCGGCTTCAGGCCGGTGCGGTAGTGAAGAAAAATCATCCAGACTTCATCGGCCGCTTCATTTCCTCTCATTTGATGCGCAGATGGAAAAAGTGGATCACCACGACGAAGGTGGTTGATATTTACATTCTGGATGATGGTCTTGCGCGTCGGACGTCTTAGCTCATGCATGCCCGACCTCCAGCTTGACAACCTTGCCGCTCTGAATTTTCCCGCTCATGAAATTCGCCCAATCGGCCATCATGCGCCGCCGCTTCTCAATCATGTCGCCACGCCGGTAGCTGGCCTCCACGGCATTGCTGATCTTGTGTGCCAGAGCGACTTCGGCCATGTCGCCGGGATAGTTGGTTTGTTCCGCCACCCAATCCCGAAACGTCGACCGCAGGCCATGCGGCACGGCAGGCCGCTTCGACGTCCGGTCAATGAAACCCGCGCCGCCTTGAGCAAGCTCTGCCTCGTGCATCCGCCTCATGGTGGCCGATAGCGTCATGTCGGACAACTGCCCGCCCCGCGCTGCCGGGAACACAAGCGGGTTGTCCTTGATGCGGGGCAGGGCCTGGAGCATCTTCACCGCAGCAGCAGACAGGGGAATGCGGTGTTCTTTGCCCATCTTCATGCGGGTACCTGGAATGATCCAGAGCGCCTTGTCGAAGTCGATCTCGTCCCAAGCCGCACCCCGAACCTCTTGCGACCGTGCGGCGGTCAGGGCGGCAAGTTCGAGCGCCCGCGCACCAAATCCTTCTCGGGTCCGCAAGGCGGCAAGCCAGCGCGGCGCATCATCCAGCGCCAGGGCCGGGTGGTTGCCTTCTTTCGCCACTCGGGACGGTGGCGGTAACAGTTCCTTGAGGTTGCCCGCCCAGCGTGCCGGATTGTCACCATGCCGATGCCCCGCGACAGTGGCCCAACTCAGGACAGCCTCAATCCGACCGCGCAGACGTGATGCGGTTTCGGTCTTGTCCATCCATAGCGGTTGCAGCACGCGCACTACGTCCTGTGTCGTGATGTCCTGCACCAGCATCTTTCCCAGGTCAGGGATGGCATAGGTCGCAAGCGTGTTTTCCCATTGCTGGCGATGCTTCGCGTTCTTGAAGGCGTCGAGCTTGGCGGCAAGGGCCTTGTCCACCGCGTCGGCAAACGTCAGCCCACGGCGCTGGGCGGCCACCAGCGCGGCCTTGGTGGCCTTGCGTTCCTCTACCGGGTCTATGCCCCTTTCGATCTTGGCGCGCGCTTCACGGGCTTTGTCGCGGGCCTGCGATAGCGTCACGCCGGGAAAGCCCCCCAGGCCCAGGTCGCGGCGCAGGGTGCCGACCTTGACGCGCAAGACCCAAGATCGCCCGCCGTTCGGCGTGAGTTGCAGGTAGAGGCCGGGCACACCACCGACCGAACACAAGACATTCCGCTTGCCGCCCGGATGCGCTAATCGCTTGACGTCAAGCGCGCTAAGTTCCTCGGCAACCTTCGGCATCTGGTTCACCCATCATTATACCCCACATAAAAATTGTAGCCGGGTGCACAGGATTGCGCAAGGTTGCATAGGCGCTATGTGGGGTTTGACTAGAAATTCAGGGCGATTCAGGAAACGCAAGCATCTGATTGCGAAGAATAAAGAAGGCATCATGGCGGGCATCCTCTCCGCCATTTTTTTCGCCAGTTTTCTGAAATATTGCGTGCTCAATGCTGTTTGAGTCGGCCTGATGTCTTGTGTCGCCGCACACATGTATTGGCGGTTGGGGTGAGTCGCTCTGCTTTCCGGAGTCCGGGCCACCGCCATCTGAAGTTCTCCGGCTCCAATCACGACGGCGGGCGGGCTGCGTTCCTGTCAGTAGCAGGTTGGCCAGTAAGCCAGCGGGTTCGGCTCGCCCCAGGGCTTCGGCTTGCACCTTACGCGGCGGACCTGGGACTGCAGCCAGCGCCTGGTCTCGGCCGGGTCGATGATCTCGTCGATACCGAAGATGCCCGCGCCCCCATAGGGGTCCGTGTCTTCCGTCCACTGCTCGATCAGCGCGGCACGTTCGGCTGCGGCATCCTCCGCCTCGGCCAGGCGTCCGCCGTGCACGACATTGACGCCAACGTCCGGGTCCATGAACGAGAGTTCGGCGCTCGGCCAGGTCGCCACTACCTCGGAGCCCATGTTCGTGCCCCCCATGGCAAAGAACGCAAGCCCGAATGCCTTGCGGAACACGAGTGATATCCGCGGCACGCGGCAGATGGACAGGGCCTCCACCAGCATGATGGCACGGCTCAGCAGGCGGTCATGCTCGACCTTGGTGCCGACCATGAAACCAGGCACATCCTGCAGGAACACGATCGGGATATTGAAGGCATCGCAGAGGCAGATGAAGGATGTGATCTTGTCACATGAGTCCGGTGTCAGGGCGCCGGCATAGTGCATCGGCTGCGAGGCGACGAAACCGACAGTCTTGCCGCCAAGCCTGGAGAGCGCGGTGATCACGCTGCCGCCAAAACGCGGTTTCAGTTCGAAGATACTGTCGTCATCGGACAGGTACCGCAAGACCTTGCGCATGTCGTAGGCGCGGGTCCGCCGCATGGGCACAAGATCGTAGATGCCTTCATCGACAGGCGCAGGTTCCGGCCAGTCATGCTCCGGCGGCAGCTCCCAGGCATTCGATGGCAGGTAGGACAGGAAGTCCCTGATCATCTGGAATGCCTCGTCCTCGGTCTCCGCCGTCCGGTCGATCATTCCGGTGATCTTCTCGTGCACCCCGACACCGCCCAGGTCCTCGAAGCTCACTTTCTCGGATGTGGCGATCTCGACGACACGCGGGCTGGTCACGGCCATGCAGGAGCCCCGCAACTGGACCACGAAGTCCGAGAAGGCCCCATGGAACGAAGCACCGCCGAAGCTGTTTCCCAGGATCGCGGTCGCCATGGGGATCGAGCGGTTGCGGCGATGGACATCCACACTCGGTGTTACCTTCAGGAAGCCTTCCGAACCCAGCGTGTCGGGAATGCGGGCGCCACCGGTCTCGCCGAAGAACACGAACGGATGGCCATGCTCGACCGCCTGCTGCAGCATGCGCGACTTCTTCTTGCCGCCGACGACGGAACTTGAGCCGCGCAGCACGGTGAGGTCGTCGCCACCAACCCAGACGGTCCGGCCATCCACGGTGCCGTAGCCGCCGATCTTGCCGTCCCCCGGCGTCTTGCCGGAATCCTCCGGACGTTCCGAGCGGGCGAAGGTTCCAAGCTCCACGAAGCTGTCCGGATCAAGGAAGTGATCGATGCGTTCCCGGACGGTGTAGGAGCCACGATTGTGGAGCCTGTCGATCTTCTCCGGCCCGCCCATCCCGGTACGGATCTTCTGCCGACGCTCGCGGAACAGGCTGGTGACCGTGCCCACGTTTGCATCGTCGTTCGGTCGATCAGCCATGTTCGCTCCTGTCGTGGATTGCCCGGCGCGGTTCACCAGGTATCGATGAAGGGGTATTTCTTGCCATCGCGGGGCGGCACGGGTGGCAACCGCTTCATGCTGCCCGCTATCCAGGCGCGCGTATCTGCCGGATCGATGACGTCGTCGATGCCGCCGCCCGTGCCCGAGTTGACGGCACGGGCGGTCTCATATGCGGTATCCACGCTTTCCTGGAACATCCTGAGGCGTTCGTCCGGATCCTCGATCGCCATCAGTTCATTGCGATAGCCCAGCTTGACCGACCCCTCGATGTTCATTCCGGCGAACTCCGCCGTCGGCCAGGCGACCGTCATGAAGCCCACCAGCGTGCCGCCGCCGCACATGGCCTGGGCTCCCAGCCCGTAGCACTTGCGGACGATGACGGTGAACAGCGGTGTGGTCATGTTGGCACCGACGTTGAACATGCGCGCCGAATGACGGACTAAGGCCTCCCGCTCCACATCCGGACCGACCATGATGCCGGGGCAGTCGACCAGGCTGAGCACCGGAATGTCGAAGGCATCGCAGAGCTGCATGAAACGTGCGGCCTTGTCGGCGCCATCCGAATCGATTGCCCCGGCCAGATGATGCGGATTGTTGGCGAGCACGCCCATCGGGCGGCCTTCGATGCGGATGAAGGCCGTGATCACGCCGATGCCGAACTGCTCCCTGATCTCCAGGATTGAATCCCTGTCGGCGAGATTGTGCAGCACATCGCGCATGTCATAGAGCCGGACGCGGTTCTCCGGGATGACGTGACGCAGCGTGCGCTGGTCCGGTGCTTCCCATTCGGCGACCGGCCCCTGGAAGTAGGAGAGGTACTTCTTCGCTGCATCGACCGCCGCTTCCTCGTCCTTGACCAGAATGTCGACCACACCGTTCGGCACCTGGAACGACATCGGACCGATTTCCTCCGGCGTGTAGATGCCCAGTCCGCCGCCCTCGATCATTGCCGGCCCGCCCATGGCGATGGTCGAGGCCTCGGTTGCGATGATGACGTCGCAGCAGGCGAGCAGGGCCGTGTTGCCGGCGAAGCAGCGACCATTGTTGATGCCCACCATGGGCACCAGTCCGCTGAGCTTCGAAAAGGTCGTGAAGGTGGTGGTGTCGATGGCGACCCGGGGACCGGTATTGTCATCGCCCGGCCTGCCGCCGCCGCCTTCCGAGAAAAGGATCAGGGGCAGACGGAACCGATCAGCCAGTTCGTACAGCCGATCCTGCTTGTAGTGGTTGCGTCGCCCCTGCGTGCCGGCAAGAACCGTATAGTCATAGGATACGATCATGGCGCGGGAACGGTCGTCGGGAAACAGGTCCCCGTTGATCGAGCAGGTTCCCGCGACGACGCCGTCAGCCGGGGTCCGCTTGCGCAGGCTTGCCATGTCATGGCGCTGATGCTGGTAGGCCACGACCAGGGGCCAGTACTCCTGGAACGAGCCCGGATCGGCGAGATGCGCAATGTTTTCCCGCGGCATGCGGAAACCCATGCCATGGCGTTTGGCCACGACCTCCGGCCGGTTCTCGTCCAGGGTCAGGGCGTGGCGGTCAATGACCTCCTGCAGGTCTGCACGGATATGATCCGGGTCGACGGCATCCGCAATCGCCGCTTCGCCCGTGTCATCATCCGCACCGGCCTCGACGAAGACGACGGGAAAGCCCTGCCGCACCACGTCACCGGGCTTCATGGTTACCTTGCGCACCAGCCCGCCATGGTCGGCATGGATGACATGCTCCATCTTCATCGCCTCGACCACGGCAACCTGCTGGCCCTTTCGGACCAGGTCTCCGATGGCGACATCGACGGAAAGGATCGTCCCCTGGATCGGTGCCTTGAGCCCGGTTGCGCCGTCGGGTGCTGCAGGTGCTGCTGGCCCCGTGGATGCTGTCTTGGCCTTGCTGGCCCTTGTCTGCGCGTCATGGGCGAACAGTGCCAGCGGGTCGCGGGCGTCCACCCTTGCACCCGCATGTCCACCGGCGTCCTCATCGGCCTCCGGGTTAGTCGCATGGAAGCGTGACCGGTGGTTCGAGGCCGTCTCGACAAGCTCGGCAAGCTTCTCGTCCACCCAGCGCGTGTGGACAGCGCCGGTGACGAAATCCGCATGGTCGATGACCGCCTTCAGAAACGGGATATTGGTCTCGACACCCTTCAGTCGGAACTCGTCGAGCGCCCGGCTGGTTCGCCATGCGGCATCATCGAAGCGCGCTCCCGAAGCATGGACAATGACCTTGGCCAGCAGGGAATCATAAAGACCGCTGGTCTCGTACCCCACGTAACCGAACCCATCGACGCGCACACCGGGCCCTCCCGGTGGCTCGTAGGCCGTGATCACGCCGCCGCCCGGGCGCACAGAGCCATCAGCCATCAGCGTCTCCAGGTTCACCCGGGCCTGGATCGCATGTCCGCGCGGCGTGGCGGCCATCGGATCATCAAGACCGAGTTCCGAAAGCTGCGCACCATCGGCAAGGCGAAGCTGGGCCTGAACCAGATCCACTCCGGTGACCACTTCCGTTACCGTATGCTCGACCTGCAGACGCGCATTGGCTTCGATGAACACGAACGGCTGGGCATCCTGCTGCCCGCTCGCATCGACCAGGAACTCGAAGGTGCCGAGGCTGCGGTAGCCGGTTTCCTTCGCGAAGCGCATCGCGGCGTCGATGATCTGCTGGCGCAGTTCCGCGGAGAGACCGGGCGCAGGCGCAACCTCGACAATCTTCTGGAACCGGCGTTGCACGCTGCATTCGCGTTCGCCGAGATGCATCACGGCCCCGGAGACATCACCCAGTATCTGCACCTCGACATGCCGCGCGCGCGGCAGGAACTCCTCGATATACAGCGCGTCCTGGCCGAAGGCCGCGCGCGCTTCCGACTGGCAACTGCGGTAGGCAGACTCCAGCATCTCCGGATCGGTCACGGCGCGCGATCCGCGACCGCCGCCTCCGGCAACGGCCTTCAGCATCACGCCCCTGCCATCGCCGACGCCGGACATGAAGTCCCGCGCTTCCTCCAGCGATACAGCGTGATTCAGTCCGCGCAGAACGGGCACATCGGCGGCCAGTGCCGCCTCGCGGGCGCGGGCCTTGTCGCCGAAAAGAGAGAGCAGTTCCGGCGTCGGGCCGACGAAGGTCAGTCCGGCCTCTGCGCAGGCGCGCGCAAAATCCGAGCGCTCGGAAAGAAAGCCATAGCCTGGATGGATCGCATCACAGTTCGTCTCGGCTGCCGCGGCAAGCACGGCCTCGATATCGAGATAGGCAGCGGCACCCGCGCCGGGCAACACGAACGATTCGTCCGCCATCGCGACATGCTGGCTTTCCCGGTCATCTTCCGGCGAGATCGCGACCGTCGGTACGCGAAGCTCCGAAGCAGCACGCATGACTCGCACCGCAATCTCGCCGCGGTTCGCGACTAGAAGTTTCTGCAAGATATATTTCCTCCCCGACAATTGCGTAGAACATACTGCCGTAGATGAGGTATGCAAAAAATGCTACATTCCCCTACGGCACTTTCGGTTTGACAGCGCAAATGGCCCGGTCATTATCTTGTGCAAGAAGCGCTCAAAGCTTCGAAAACTGACGGTATTCTTGCAACTGGAGCGCCAAGACTCCGGAAAAATGCCGTGCAAGGGGAGGATACACTATGAGGAAGTTCGCATGTGCGGTTGCTGGTGCAGCGTCTCTGTTGCTCTGCACCGGGACACAGGCTGCCGAACCGGCAACCGGATCTCTCACCATCGCCCAGGCTGCCGAGTCGACGATGCTGGACGTGACCCGCGCCGCGGCCGGTGTTGACTGGTATATTCTCGGCAACATCAACGAGCAGCTGCTCCAGCCGGATCCGTCGCTGGAAGTGAAGAACTGGCTCGCCGAGAAATGGGAATTGACAGAGGTCAATGGTCTGCCGGTGATCGAGATCTGGCTGCGGAAGGGGGTCAAGTTCCACCACGGGGGCGAACTTACCTCGAGCGACATGGCTTTCGCGCACAAGCGGCTCGCCAATCCCGATGTTTCCAAGTGGCCGCACTATCAGGCCAAAGTCGACCACATCGAGATCATCGATGACCACCATTTCAAGATCATCTTCAAGGAACCGGACGGCACCTTCATCCCCGGTGCCGGACTGATGCGCCTCTACGGCATCTCGGAAGCCTATTACAACAGCCACACCGAGGAGGAGATCCAGCAGCGGCCTGACGGCACGGGCCCCTGGAAGCTGGTGGACCGCAAGGTCAAGGAGGAGTTCGTCCTCGAAGCCCACGACGACTACTGGAACCAGGAACACCGTCCGGGCGTCAAGAACCTGACCATCAAGATCATCCCGGAGGACATCACCCGTGTTGCCGCGCTGCAGACCGGTGCTGTTGACTGGATCGACGCCGTGCCTCCGGCAATGATCGATGACGTCAAGAAGATGGACGGCATCGCCACGACGGCACGACCGTCAGGCAACAACCTGTTCATGAGCCTGCCGCAGTATCTGGAGAAGCTGCCGGGCCGCAATGACAATCCGTTCAAGGATGTGCGGGTGCGCCGCGCAGCGGCACTGGCTGTCGACATGGAAGGTATCATCGAGCATGTGCTGTTCGGTCAGGCCCAGCGTTACACGACGACCACGCCGGGTTCGGCAGCCTACGACGCTTCTGTCGAACCCTATCCCTACGATCCGCAGAAGGCCAAGCAGCTCATGACGGAGGCCGGCTACGCGAACGGTTTCGACGTCAACTGCTACAACCTGATCACGCCGCGTGAGCCGAACGTCAAGGAATACGGCGAAGCCTTCTATGCCTATCTCGGCCAGGTCGGGATTCGCTGCAAGCTGATCGGCGAGGAGTATGCGCCCTGGCTTGCCCGCAACAATCGCAGCCGCGAGCCGCAGAACGACGGTATCCTGACCCACATGTGGGGCCATGGTGTCGTCGCCGATCCGGGCACCCCATGGTCGGGCCACATGCATTGCTACGCGCCGGGCGAGGGCTGGGGCAGCTATTCGCACTACTGCGACCCCGAGATGGACGCGATGGTCAAGGAGCAGGCCACGGTCATGGACCCGGCGGATCGCATCCCGCTGCTGAAGCGGATCGGCAAGAAGAAGTACGAGGATGTCGCGGGCGGCATCACGACCTACGTCCCGCTGGTCACCTTCGCCTGGCGCGAGGACAAGGTCGACTACAAGCCGTGGCCGTGGATGGGCTTCTGGCGGAAACTCCAGGAGATCGGCATCAAGCACTAGGACTCCGCGACCTGCCACCTGTTCCGGGCCCGCTCCCAAGGGCTGGCCCGGAATGCAGGTGCAGATGCTGTCCACCGCTCTTGTCCCTCCGCCAGGAGTGGCCTGTCCGACTTCGGGAGTCTCAGACACCGCATGTTGAACTATCTCATCAAGCGCATCCTGCAGGGCGTCATCTCGATCGTCGGCGCATCCGCGATCATCTTCGCGATCTCGCGCCTCGACGATCCGACCCTGCTGCTGCTGCCCATCGACGCGACGCCGGAAATGGTGGAGAACCTGCGCCAGCGGCTTGGTCTCGACCTGCCCATCGTGCAGCAGTACCTGATCTTCCTGGGCAATGCGTTGCAGGGTGACTTCGGCAATTCCTATCGCTGGGAACAACCCGCTCTTGCTCTGATCCTGGATCGTCTGCCTGCAACGCTGGAACTCGCGTTCGCGGGCCTGGTCTTCGCCCTTGCGCTGGCGATCCCCTTCGGTGTCCTGTCGGCTGTCTACCGGGATTCCTGGTTCGACAATTTTGCCAAGCTCTTCGCCATGCTGGGCCAGGCCATGCCGAACTTCTGGGTCGGCCTGCTGCTGATCCTGTTCGTCTCGGTCAATCTCGGCTGGCTTCCCGCCTTCGGTCGGGAGGGCTTCGACAGCCTGATCATGCCGGCCATCGCGCTCGGCTGGTATCCGGTCGCCGCCATGACCCGCATGTTGCGTTCCACCATGCTGGATGTGCTCGATTCCGACCATGTCCGCATGGCACGAGCCATTGGCGTGCCCAATCGCGTGGTTGTCTGGAAGTATGCGCTGCGCAATGCGGCGGTGCCCCTGGTGACCATGCTGGGCATCTATTTCGCCAACATGCTTTCCGGCGCGTTCGTGGTCGAGGTCATTTTCGCCTGGCCGGGCATGGGGCGGATGGTCGTGGAGGCGATGTTCGCGCGCGACTTCCCGCTGCTGCAGGTCGGCGTCCTGTTTTCCGCCATCCTCTTTGTCGTGGTGAACCTGCTGGTCGATCTCAGCTACGGCGTCCTTGACCCGAGGATACGCCATGACTGAGCCAGTCGGGCATCGCACGCCGCAGCCGGCAGGCCATCCGGCCGACCCCCTGGCACCCTCCGGCCTGGCCCTCCTGCTGCGCCGCTTCCGGCTGATCAGGGTGGGGCGGGTGCCGTGGATCGCCGGGGGGCTGCTGCTCCTTCTCGTCTTCTGTGCGCTGTTCGCGGACCTGATCGTCCCCTGGGACCCGACAGCGCTCAACCTCGGCAAGGCACTGAAGCCACCGATATGGGAAGACGGCAGCGTACCCGGTCATGTTCTGGGCACCGACAATCTTGGCCGCGACATCCTCAGCCGGATCATCCAGGGCGCCCAGGTGACGCTGGAGGTCGGTCTCTATGCCATTGTCCTGTCCGGAGGTATCGGGGCACTGATGGGAATGATCTCGGCCTATTTCGGCGGCGTGGTCGATGCCGTGATCATGCGGCTGGTCGATATCCAGATGTCGATCCCGTCGATTGCCCTGGCGCTGGTCCTGGCCGCGGCCCTCAGCCCCGGCATGTCCACGGTGATCGTCGTGATCGTGCTCAGCTACTGGACGTGGTACGCGCGCATCGTTCGCGGCGAGGTGCTCAGCCTGCGGGAACGGGACTTCGTGAAGCTGGCCCGTGTGGCGGGCTGTTCGACTCCAGTGATACTCTGGCGGCACATCCTGCCCAACGTGATCAACACGCTGCTGGTGCTGGCATCTCTGCAACTCGGATCCGTCATCATCTTCGAGGCCACGCTTTCCTTCCTGGGTCTGGGAGTACAGTCGCCGGACATGTCCTGGGGTCTGATGCTGAACGATGCACGCCCCTACATGACGCGTGCCTGGTGGCCGATCACTCTGCCTGGTATCGCCATCATGATCGTCTGCCTCGCCGCCAATGTGTTCGGTGACTGGATGCGCGACACCCTGGACCCGAGGCGGCGCCAGCTATGAACGCAGATCCCCAGGCAAAGGTGGGCCAGCCGGTGCTGAAGGTCGACGACCTGCGGACGCACATCTTCCTGAAGCGCGGCACGGTTCAGGCGGTGGACGGCGTCAGTTTCCACGTCAATGCAGGTGAGACCCTTGGATTGGTGGGCGAGTCGGGTTCGGGCAAGTCCATGACCTCGCTGTCGATCCTGCGCCTGATTCCGAAACCGGGCGCACGCACCGTTTCGGGCCGGATCGAGATCGACGGTATCAATGTGCTGGACCTGGACGAGGATACCATGGTCCGGGATGTTCGCGGCAAGCTGGTCTCCATGATCTCTCAGGATCCGATGACGTCGCTGAACCCGGTCTTCTCGATCGGCGATCAGGTCGGGGCAGCTTTCCGCTTTCACGATCTTGTCCGGGGGCGCAGCGCCATACGGGACGCGGTGGTAAACGTGCTGCAAAGGGTCCGCATCCCGTCGCCGGAGCGGCGGCTGGATGACTTTCCGCATCAGTATTCCGGCGGCATGCGCCAGCGCGTGGTCGCGGCCATGGCCATTGCCTGCTCGCCCAAGCTGATGATCGCAGACGAGCCGACAAGCAACCTCGACGTCACCATCCAGGTCCAGATCATCCGGCTGCTGCGGGAGATCCAGAAGGAAACGGGTGTGGGGCTGATCTTCATTACCCATGACATGGGCGTTGCGGCCAATATCTGTGATCGCGTGGCGGTCATGTACGCGGGCCGAATTGTCGAGATCGGGGATGTCGAGACGATCTTCGACAATCCGAGCCATCCCTATACCCAGGGCCTGCTGGATTCGATCCCGCATCTCGGCAGGCGGCGCGAACGGCTCTACTCCATTCCGGGCAACCCGCCTGACATGCAGAACCCGCCCTCGGGCTGCCGCTTCGCCGCGCGCTGTCCGCATGTCATGGACCGGTGCCGCTCGGAATACCCGCCCGAGGCGACGGTTGCTCCCGGTCACATGGCGGCCTGCTGGCTGGTGGGAAAGAACGAATGATTCTGGAAATAGACAATCTGGTGAAGCACTTCCCCGTCGGCGGAGGCTTTCCCTTCGGCGGATCGAAGGGGGAGGTCAAGGCTGTCGACGGCGTCAGCTTCGGCATCGGGGCCGGTGAAACCTTCGCGCTGGTCGGTGAATCCGGCTGCGGCAAGACCACCATCGCCAAGCTGATCCTGCTGCTGGAGAAGCCGACGGCTGGTCGCATCGTCTTCGACGGTACCGATCTGACAAACCTGAACAGCAGGCAGGTGAAGGAATACCGCCGCAATGCCCAGGCAGTGTTTCAGGACCCCTACAGTTCCCTGAACCCGCGCATGAAGATTCGCGACATCCTGGCCGAGCCGATCCGGGCGCATCAGACCATGGGCCGCAAGGACCTGGAGCGGCGACTCGACGAGGTGCTGGAAATCGTCGGGCTGCCCGAACGGGCCAAGCGGAATTATCCGCACGAGTTCTCGGGTGGCCAGCGCCAGCGCATCGCGGTGGCCCGCGCGCTGACACTGAACCCGAAGTTCATCGTGCTGGATGAGCCGATCTCGGCGCTGGACGTCTCGATCCGCGCGCAGATCCTGAATCTGCTGGAAGATATCCAGAAGGAACTCGGGCTGACCTATCTGATCATTGCTCATGATCTCGCCCTGGTGGAGCATGTCTCGACCACCGTGGGGGTGATGTATCTGGGCAATCTGGTCGAGATCGGCCCAACGGCGCAGGTCTTCGATGACCCGCAGCATCCCTACACACAGGCACTGCTGGCGGCGGTGCCGCGGCCGGATCCGAAACACGGCCTCAGCGAGCAGCTTGCAACCGGCGAAATCGCCAGTGCGCTCAATCCGCCGTCGGGCTGCAAGTTCCATCCGCGCTGCCCGCATGTCATGGATGTCTGCAGTCAGACCTATCCGGAACTTCGCCGGATCGGAGAAAGCCGAGCCGCTGGCTGTCACCTGCTGGAGGAGCAGTCAGCATGACGCAAGCGCGCGGTGCCCTGGATGGCTATGTGGTGATCGAGACGGCGGGGAATGTCGCCTCGGCCTATTGCGGTGCGCTGCTGGCCGCCTGCGGGGCGGAGGTGATCAAGATCGAACCGCCGATGACCGGCGACCCCGTGCGCGCCCTGCCGCCATTCGCGAAGACCGGGGCGGCACCGGAGAACGGTGGCATGCACCTGTTCCTCAACGCCAACAAGCGGAGCATTGTTCTCGATCTCGATACGGCGAACGGGCACCGCGTGGCAGAACAGCTGGTCGCCGGTGCCGACGTTCTGGTGGAGGGTGGATCAGGCGATCACGAACCGCTCGGCAGCGACAGCGCGGACCTTGTCCGGGCCATCCTGACCTGGTTCGGCATGACCGGCCCGCGCAGGAACTGGCGCGCGACCGACGCCATCATCCAGTCGCTCTCGGGCTTCATCTATCCCATCGGTCCGGAGGCGGGCCCGCCCATCATTCCCGGCGGCTACCAGGCCCAGGTCACGGCCGGTGTGACCGCCTTCATCGCCATCATCACCGCGCTGATCGGTCGGGAGGCCGGAGATCGCGGCTGCACGATCGATCAGAGCGTCCTGGAAGCGGAACTGGCCTACACCGAGATGGGGCCTGTCAAACATGCCTATGACGGAGAGACCTCGGCACGGAAGGGCATCAACCGGTTCCGGCCGACCTATCCGCAGACGCTCTATCCCTGTGCGGAGGGAACATGGCTCGGTGTCACCACGGTCACGCCGCTGCAATGGTACGGTGCGTGCGACCTGATCGGAGCACCGGATTTCGCTCATGATTCACGCCTCCAGACCTCGGAAGGCCGCAACGATTGCTGGCAGGAGGTTGACGAGGTCTTCATCCGGCATCTCGCGGCGAAACGCGCCGAGGAATGGTTCCACGAAGGCCAGGCACGGCGTCTGCCTTTCGCACTGGTGCCGACCATGGCGGAGCTGTCCGCTCTTGACCACTTTCAAGCCCGCGATGTCTTCGCCGATTTCCGCCTGCCCGACGGGGATACCTTCCAGGCCCCGGCGATCCCCTGGAAATTTGCGGCGACCCCACTGCGTCAGGGCGGTGCCGCCCCGCGCCTTGGTGCCGACACCCGCGCGGTCCTTTCCGAACGGCTGGGCATGTCCGATGCCGGGATCGGGGCGCTTACTGCCGAAGTATCGAGAGGCGCCGCATGAAACCCCTGCGCGATATCCGGGTGGTCGACTTCACCATGGGCTGGTCCGGACCGCTTGCGACGCGGCACCTGGCCGACATGGGTGCCGAGGTGATCAAGGTGGAAGCCTGTCAGTATGCCGACTGGTGGCGGGGCTGGGAGCACACGGAAGAGACCCTGGCCAGCATGGCGCACGAGACCACCGCCGCGTTCAACCTGATGAACCGCAACAAGCTCGGCATCACGCTGGACCTGACCAGGGAAAAGGGCCGCGCGCTCGTCCTGCGGCTGGTGGCACGAGCCGATGCGGTGATCGAGAACCAGGCACAGCCCGTGATGCCGAAACTGGGCCTTGGCTACAGCGATCTGGTCAAGGTCAATCCCGGCATTGTCATGCTGTCGATGCCGGGTTTCGGCTCGACGGGGCCCTGGGCCGGGTATCGCGGTTACGGCTCGACCGTGGAGCATGGTGCCGGTCTGCCGCATCTGACGGGGGAGGCCGATGGCCCGCCGATCCAGACCCATATCGCCTATGGCGATGCCTGCGGCGGCTTCAATGCGGCTGCCGCACTGCTGGTCGGCATCCTGCATCGCAAGCGTACGGGCGAGGGCCAGTTCATCAACCTGGCCCAGGTGGAGTGCATGCTGCAGCTTGGTATTCACGGTCCAATCCACCAGGCACTGGCGGGCGAGGCGCCACCCAGAACCGGCAACCGTCATCCCGTTCATGCCCCCTCGGGCATCTACGCCTGCGCCGGGGACGACACCTGGCTGACGATTGCCGTGACCGATGACGACGAGTGGCGCGCCCTTGCCGGGGCGATGGACCGCAGGGATCTGGCGACCGATGCACGGTTCGCGACTGCGGCGGGCCGCCGTTCCTGTCACGATGAGATCGACGCGGCGATCAGTGACTGGGCGCGGTCGCAGGATGCGCGTTCGAGCGCCGACCGGCTGCAGGCAGCGGGCGTGCCTGCCGCGCCGGTGCTGCGGAGCGACGAACTGGGAGACGACCCCCATCTCGACGGGCGTGGGTTCTGGGTCGAACTCGAACGCGCCCATGTCGGACGAAAGCCCCACTCGACCTCTCCCTATCTGATTGACGGCGCGCGCGGAGCACTGGACTGGCCGACGCCGACGATCGGCGAGCACAATGATGCCGTGCTGGGGGGCATTCTCGGCCTCTCTGATGCCGAGCTGCGTGACCTGGCCGACGAGAACATCATCGGCACCGTTCCCTTCGTACCGAAGGCGGCGCAGCGTGGCTGAACCAGCCGCGATCCGTGCGGAGGGACTGGTCAAGCGCTACGGAGCCACCGAAGCGATCCGGGGCATCGATTTCAGTGTCGCAACGCACGAGACGGTTGGCCTGCTCGGGCCGAACGGTGCGGGAAAGACAACGACCATCCGGATGCTCGCCGGTTTCCTTGCCCCTACCGCCGGACGCATCGAAGTTGCCGGAGAGACCGTTGGCGACGCCGGGCCGAGGGCTCGGGAGGCCCGCCGACGGATCGGCTATCTGCCCGAAGGCACGCCCTTGCGGCGCGACATGACGGTGCACGAGTATCTGCTCGCGCGTGCCCGTCTCTATGGCCTGCCCCGGAACAGGCGTCGGGAGATGACCGAGAATGCCATGCGCCGCTGCGGCATCGCCGACCGTGCCGACAGTCTGATCGGCAAGCTCTCTAAGGGATTGAAGCAGCGCGCGGGACTGGCCCAGGCCATTCTGCACGAACCCGAGATCCTGATCCTCGATGAGCCGTCGAGCGGCATCGATCCCGTGCAGGTCGTGGAGCTGCGCGACCTGATCCGTGAACTGGGCAGTGCGCACACGATCATCTTCTCCAGCCATGTACTCCCGGAAGCCGAGCAGATATGCGACCGGGTCCTCGTGATCGGAAGGGGCCGCATCCTCGGTGAGCGCCGCCGCAGCGACGCCGCCTCGCGCGGTGTCGTCGTTGAGGCGGATGCGGACGCCGCGCGGCTGACGGCACTGCTTCAGCCACTGGCAGCAGGCGGCGTTCGGACCGATGCCGTCGGGCAGGGGACCCGTTGTCGCTTCAACCTCGGTCCCGAAGCCGACACGGCACTCGTCGCCGAGACAATTGTCGGTGCAGGTCTGGCCCTGCGCAGGCTGGCCACTGAACGCGACGACCTGGAGAGCGTCTTTCTCCGCCTGCTCGGCGATGATGAGCAGGCGACCGGAGCATGACCCGCGCCCTTGCCATCGCGGCTGCCGAGTTAGGCGTACTCTTCCGCTCGCCCGCGACCTGGGTACTCTGGGCGATGTTCCTGTTCGCTGCCGGGTACGGTTTCGCCACCAGCCCCGCGACACATCTCGAGACTTCCATGCGGGGAGCACTGGGTTGGGTCCTGTTTGCCCTGATGTTCCTCATCCCCGCTGTCGCCGCGCGCCTCCTGTCGCGGGAGTTCGAGGAAGGCACGATCGAACTGACGCTCACGGCACCGGTGACCGATCTGGAACTGATCGTCGGCAAGTATCTGGCCGGTCTGGTGCTTGCCTTCGGCTGGTTGGCGACGACGCTGCCTCTGGCGGGTCTGCTGGCGCTCTATGGCAGCCCGGAATGGCTTCTGCTCGCGACCGGTTATCTCGCCATCGCGCTGGTCACGATACTGTTCATGGCAATGGCCTCGCTCGGCGCAGTGCTCGCACCCAATCAGGCCCTTGGCTTCGTTCTCGGGGCAGGCCTGATCCTCGCCGTCTGGTTCTCGGGTGCGGCGCTGGCGCTTCTTCCTGCACTGTCGCCCGAGGCCAGCGTCGCCCTGTCCCTTGCCAACCAGTTCGATGAGATGAGCAATGGCATCCTGGATCTGCGCGCGGTTGTTCTGCCGTTGAGTCTTGCCGCAGTGGCGCTGTTTCTCGCCACGCGCGTTATCGAGACGAGGCGCTGGCTGTGAAGCGGCTGATCGCCATGTTCGCGACTGACCGCCAGCTCTGGCTGGCGCTGGCAGCAACCAGTCTGGCGCTTTCGGCACTGGTCGGCCTGCTGTGGCCTGAACTGCATGTCTCCTGGTTGCTGCTGCTGGTGCTGGCAGCACTACTGCTCGCTCTCTGGGCCGTCGCGGGTGGCATCCGAAACATCCGCGAGATCGGGCTGCGGCGTGCCCTGATCGGGGGCAATGTCGCCACGATGACCACCGTGCTGGTCGGGCTGGCGGTACTCGCCAATCTGCTGGCAAGTCTTGCACCCTGGCGCGTCGATGTTACAGCAGGCGGACGCTATACCCTCTCGCCGACAACGCTGGAGGTCCTGGCGCAGATCAGCACACCGGTGGAGATCGTGGGTTTCTTCCCCGATACGGCGGCCTTTCGCGTGCAACGCGATGCGGCCCGCCGATTGCTGGACCTCTACGCGCGCCGCAATGACTTGCTGGACGTCCGTTTCGTTGATCCGGAGATGAACCCGGGCGAGGCACGCGGCATGGGCATGTCCCGTTCCGGTATCGTCGTCTTCCGTCAGGACGAGCGGATGGTGGATACAGCCACGATCGGGGAAAGGGCCTTTACCGAGGGGCTGATGCACGCGGTCGGCATTGCCGCACGAACCGTCTGCGTCCTCGCTGACCTCGGCGGACCCGATATCCGTGACGATGGCCCGGGTGGCATGTCGCGTGCAGCGGATGGTCTGCGCCGGGCGCTGTTCGAGATCCGCCGCATTTCGGCCGTCGACATGAATCTGACAGGTTGCACGATGGTGGTATTGGTCGGCGCGCGCCAGCCCCCGGCTGGTGACCAGCTGAAGGAATTGAAGACCTATCGCGATGCCGGCGGGTCGCTGCTCATTCTTGCCGATCCGGAAACGCCAGCGATGCTCCGAGATCTTGCGAGGCCGCTGGGCCTTGTTGTGGGGAAAGGCAAGGTGGAGGACCCTTCGGTGCATGTCGGCGACGACCCGCTGACCCCGGCGGTGCTGACGGACCGGTATCCGGTATCGGAAGTCGGAAACGGGCTGGAGACAACATATTTTCCGGGCGTTGCACCAATCGAACTCGTGGGGGACGCGGTGGACGGCTGGCCCGGTGCTCCGGCAGTCGACAGGGATGGTGTAGCCGCGCCGATTGCCGTGACCACAGAGTCAGGCCTGCTGACCGGTACCGGCGGTGTGCAACGGAAGGGGAGGCAGGCGCTGGCCGCCATGGCCCTGCGCCGGATCGCGGGAAACGAGGCACGCGCGGTCGTGGTGGGTGACAGCGACTTCGCGACCAACGCCCATATCTATTCCGGTGGCAACGGTCAGTTGCTGGTCAATGCCGCGCGCTGGCTCACAGGCGCGCAGCCGCTGACCGACATCCGTGCCCGATCCTACGCCTTCCGTCGCCTCGTGCTGACAGAAGGGCAGGGGGAGATGCTTCGCCTGACCAGTCTGGCGGTGTTGCCGGGGCTGGCCCTGCTGCTGGCCCTGTTCGTCTGGTGGAGGAGGCGCTGAAATGCGCGTTTCGACCACCATCTGGCTGGGCCTGTTGCTCGTCTGCGCGGTCGTGCTGGCGGGTATTGCATGGACGCAGCTCAATGGTCCGGCTGAGGAAAAGCCGGTGATGTGGCGCATCGCGACTGCCGAAGTGCAGGGGCTGGAACTGCGTCACCGGTCCGGCGTGGAACGTCAATTCACGCGTACGGCGGACGGATGGAGCGGGGGCGATCCGGCGCGGGTCAATGCGGCGCTTCTTTTACTGGCAGCGCCGGAGGCCATGCGGCGCCTGCCGGAGACGAGCGCCGATCCCTCCGCCTACGGGTTTGGCCAACCGGCGCTGATGATTGTCGTGACCCAGTCGACCCGACCCGCAAGCGTGATCGAGGTCGGCGATGCGACACCTGACGGCAGCAACCGCTACGTCCGCCAGGCAGGTGGCGATGCAATCTTCCTGGTGCCCCGGAGCTGGTTCGACGCCCTGATGTTGTTGCTCCCTGATGCAGCGGATACCGGCCGATGAGGCGTGTGGCCGTGATCCTTGCGCTCTATACCATGGCGGTTGCCGCCATCGTCGGTGTGCCCTGGTATCTGGCGCATGTCGCGCCTTGGCAGCAACAGGTGCTGTCGGTGCATGGTGAGGTCTTCACTATCAGGGATGTCGCCGAACGCCTGCGTTCCTCCCCGGCTACGGATCCGGCAGAAGGTGCGCTCGAGGCCAGCTTCCGGATGCTGGAGACGATCGCGCGGGAACGGTTGATCCTGCGTGAAGCCGAACAGCGTGGCCTTGTTCCCTCCGCAGAGGAGGTTCGCAGGTTGATGGCCAGCAGGATCGGTGAAACCTCGGCCAGCATGAACGATCAGGATCGCCGCCTCGAGGCACTCCGCAGAGCAGCCGGCCTCACCGAAGCGGAGCAGGTCGAGCGGTTCCGTCTCCGGCGCGCGGCATCGGCGCTCGCGGCGGCTCTGGCGGAGACCGATGGTGATGCCGTGCCGGTCATTCATCTGACGGGTGCTGCCTTTGATGACAGGCAGACCGCGGAGGCGGTGGCGCGGGCTGCGCGCGAGGCGGGAGACCTTGCCGCGGTATTGGCGGCGGGAAAGCTGCCGGGTGGCGATCTCGGCTGGACGCCGAAGGGCGCGGATGATGGCAGTGCCATGGGGCAGGTGCAGGTCCTCTGCGGCGACACCAGAACCTGGCTGACGCTGGAGCAGGCCCGCGAGCGTTTCCCCGGAGTGGATTGGCAGGCCGCGGCGCCGGGTGCTGACGTGGGCACATGCACGGTTACGGCACGCATACCGGGCGGGCGGCTGATCGACGAGATCGCGTTCCGGATGCCAGTCGGCGCTGTTTCGCCGCCGCTGCTGACGGAGGAGGGATTTCTGGTGCTGCAGGTCCTGGGAACGGCCACCCGCAAGGTTTCACCTCAACTGGCCGAGCAACTGCAACGGTCAGCGCTTGAGCGCTGGACCGGGGCGGCACTGGCTGAGGCACGCGCGGCGGGCGAGATCCGTTTCAACTGGGATTCGGATGCTCTGGCGCTGCTGCAGGAACGCGGACCGAAGTTGCCGTAGGGTCAACAAGGGTTCAGGATTGGACAGGACATTGCTTGGGGAGGGCATGATGGATCTGCCGGATATCGACTACAGCAAGGTGTCACCGCGAGAGGAGGTCGTCTTTCGCGACCTCCTCGAACACTGGGCGACTGTTCAGCCGGAGATGACCTTCGCGATCTTCGAGGATGGCAGCATCTGGACCTATGGCGATGCGCGTGCCAGGGCGGTACATGCCGCTCGGGGACTCGCGGCCCAGGGTGTCGGGCAGGGGGATCATGTTATCTCCTGGCAACCCAATTCCGGTACCACCATCCAGACCTGGCTCGGGATCAATTACCTTGGTGCGGTCTATGTCCCCTTCAACACAGCCTATCGCGGCGGACTGCTGGAACATGTGGTCTGGCTCTCGGACGCGAAGGTCGCCGTTGTCCATCCGGATCTCGCCGAGCGGCTGGCGGACGTGAAGCATTTCGATCTGGAGACGGTGATCGTCACTGGTGGCGGCGAACCTGCTGCCATACCGGGTCTGGAGGTGCTGGGGCTGGATGCGCTGACACCGGGTCCCCTGCCAGCCGCCGATGAGGCCCCGCCGGAACTTTCCCGCCCGACCGAGCCGTGGGACACGCAGTCGATCCTGTTCACTTCCGGCACCACGGGGCCGTCCAAGGGGGTATTGTCGTCCTACATGCACATGGCCCGGATGGCGAATGTCTGCACCTACTGGCTGGGTGGAGACGACCGGATCATGATGCATCTGCCGCTGTTCCATGTCGCGGGCATTGCTGCCGTGACGCGCATGCTCTGTGTCGGCGGTTCGGTCGCGGTGCTGGAGTCGTTCAAGACTGACAGCTTCTGGGAAACGGTTAACCGAATGGGCGTCACCTTCTGCGTGATGATGGGATCCATTGCCACGTTCCTGTCCAAGCTGGAGGTGAGTGATGCGGAGCGGAACACGACGCTGAAATCGGTGATCCTGGCGCCGCTCACCGCCGAGTCCATGGCTCTGGCCAGGCGCATCGGAGTGGACTGGTACACCACCTTCAACATGACCGAGATTTCCTGCCAGATCATGTCCGGTCGCAACCCGGAGACCGCAGGCACCTGCGGGCTGGTGCGACCGGGGGCGGAGGTCCGGATCGTCGATGACAACGATTGCGAAGTTCCCGTCGGTACAGTGGGTGAACTGATTGTCCGGGATGCAGCGCCCTGGGCGATGAACCACGGCTATCACAAGAACCCGGAGGCCACGGCGAAGGCCTGGCGGAACGGATGGTTCCATACAGGTGACGCCCTGAAGGTCGATGGGGACGGCAACTACTTCTACATCGACCGGGTGAAGGACTCGATCCGCCGACGTGGCGAGAACATCTCGTCGTTCGAGGTGGAAGTCGAGGTCAACGCCCATCCGGACGTCAGGGAGGCCGCCGCCATCGCTGTCCCCTCGGAACACGGCGAGGATGAGGTCATGATCGTGGTGGAACCGGTGGCAGGCCGTTCCATCGATGCCAGGGCCCTGATCGAGTTCCTGATCCCGCGCATGGCACATTTCATGGTGCCCCGCTTTGTCCGTGTGATCGACGCCCTGCCCAAGACGCCGACGCTCAAGGTCCAGAAGATAAAGCTGCGTGAGGCAGGCGTGACTGAAGATACTTTCGACAGGGAAGCCGCCGGCATCCGCGTCAAGCGCCAGGACTTCAGGAAGACCGCATGAACAAGCAGTGACGTGAGCCGCTGCACCTTTGACGCTGTCGTCCTGCGTCGTTGCCGGTGGGTCAATGCACTCAGAAGGTCCCGGCAATGGCACCTGCCTGTCCCGACCCGTGATGGGGGAGGGACAGGCGAGGTGCTTGTCGTTGCGAGGCTTACTGGATCTGTATGCCCATCAGCTTGCCGATGGTGTCGTTCCAGGCGGTGGCGCAGGCGTCGCCACAGCGGTCCTTGAAGGCAGGCAGGACGGCGGTGGTCAGTGCTTCCTTGCGCAGGGCCACGTCTGCGTCGGTGACCGGCACCAGCGTCATGCCGGCCGGTGCGCCATAGGCGCATTCACCGCCGGTATTGCAGGACAGGCCAGCGGAGGTCTCTGTCGCGGCAAGCTCGAACATGCGGGTCTCAAGACCGGCAACTTCCTTCTCGAGCAACGCCTGGACCTTGGGGTCGAGGCCGTTCCACCAGTCCATGTTGGCAACCGCCGCAATGACGCCGTGGTTGACTGGCATGGCAGAGATGTAGTTGGCGGATTCATGCCACTTGGCGAAATAACCCGAAAGCGCGCCCGTGATGGCGCAATCGACGACGCCGTTCGCCAGGCCTGTCTGGACCTCACCGAAGGCGAGACTGATCGGGGAACCGCCCAGGTGGCTGACGAAGACCTGCTGGGAGGCGCCGGCTGCACGGACCTTCCGGCCCTTCAGGTCGGCGATCGAGGTGAAGGCATCGCGGCAATAGATCACCTGACTGTGGTAGGTGCCGTATCCCAACATCTTCAGCCCGTGGTTCTTCGCCAGGAAATCGGTGTGATAGGCCCGGAACGCATCGACGACCTTGTGCAGCTGTTCCACGGAATCGACGACCCCCACCAGGTCGGCGGACTCATTGGTCGGGACGGCACCGGCAGTATAGGGCAGCACGGCATGGGACATCTTCAGCGTGCCGTTGGCGGTCAGGTTGAAGACCTCCCCGCCCTTGAAACCCAGCTCGGTGAAGGGCTTGACCTGCGCCTTGATGGCGCCGCCCGAAGCGGCGGGTATGGTTTCGTTCCAGAACGGGACTTCCATGGACTTGTACATGGACAGGACGCCGATGGAGCCGACCACGTTGAACTCGGTCTCCGGCAGGTCTTCCGCCATGGCGGCCGCGCCGATCATGGGCACCATTGCCGCAGCGGTAAGCAGGTTTCTGAGTTTCATTCTGAATCTCCTGTGCTGGGGCCGCCGTTCATCCGGCAGCCTTCGGGTTGAAAATCGTCGGCAGCCATAGCGCGAGCTGCGGAAAGGCGATGAGCAGCATGATCATCGCGATCATGGCAGCAAGAAAGGGGGCTGCACCCTTGAACAGGTCGGTGATGGGTCCTGATTTCCGCACCGCCTGCACGACATAGAGGTTCAGTCCGACCGGTGGCGTGATCAGGGCCGCCTCGATCAGGATGACAAAGACGATACCCCACCAGACCGGTGAATAGCCAAGGCCGGTGATGACGGGGACGATGATCGGCGTGGTGGCGATCATCATGGAGATCGTCTCCATGAAGCAGCCGAGCACCAGGTAGAAGACGATGATCGCGGCCAGCATGGCCAGTGGCGGCCAGCCCAGCGTCAGCACCATGTCGGTGATCGCGGCCACCAGACCGATGGAGACCATGACGAAGTTCAGGAAGAAGGCCGCGATGACGATCAGCATGATCATGCAGGTGGTGCGCACCGTTCCCTCGAACGCAGACAGCAGGACCGGCACCGACAACTTGCCGTTGGCTGCGACCAGCCCGAGGGTGGCAAGCAGGCCCAGTGCCGCTGCCTCCGTCGGTGTGGCGACGCCGAGATAGATCGACCCGACAACGATCATGAAGAGGCCGAGCGGGGGCAGGAGATGCTTGAGCCCGGCAAGGCGCGCGGGCCAGAGCGACCCTGTGGCGGCAGTCTGGCGAACCAGTGCAGGGCGAAAAAGTACTGCCAGCAACACGAAGCCGGAGAACAGCAGCGCCAGCATGATCCCGGGAATCAGCCCGGCTGCGTAGAGGTCGGAGACCGATGTCTCTGACAGCACGGCATAGATGATCATGTTGATCGACGGCGGAATGAGAATCCCCAGCGTCCCGCCCGCAGCGATGGAACCGAGGAAGAGCGGCCGGCTGTAGCCCCCCTTGTCCATGTTGGGGATCGCAACGGTGCTGATGGTCGCCGCCGTGGCCAGCGAGGAGCCGGAGGTGGCGGCGAAGACCGCGCTGGAGGCGATGTTGGTATGGATCAACTGTCCCGGCACCCGCGCGAACCAGGGAGCGAGAGCGGTGAACAACCGCTCAGACACGCCGGAGCGGTGCATCAGTTCGCCCATCATGATGAACATCGGCGCGGCGATCAGCACGAAATCGTTGGAATGGCTCCAGGCCAGTTCCCCGGCGGCTCCGGTCATGGGGAAGAAGCCGTATTGCTCTGACAGGACATAGCCGGTCAGGGCCAGGATCGCGGCGACGGGCAGACTGATGGCCAGCGCGATCATCAGCATCAGGAACGCGGACTGGATCATGGCCGGTCAGCCGCCGCTTCGCGCGTGTCGGCACCGATCTGTTCCAGTTCATCCGACAGGCCGGGGGGGGCAAGCAGCTTGTCGAACCCGCCCGAATCGCTCCGCAGGATGCGCCAGATGGCCAGCGACGGCACCAGCGTGGCCACGATGGCAAACCAGAACAGGCCGAACCACCAGACCCCTTGCGGCAGGGCCAGTGGCACTTGCAGGGTCGAGATGGAGCGCGCGTTCATTGCCCAGGACTGGGTCAGCGTATCGAGGGAGAACCAGGCAAGCGCGCCCGCCACCAGCGCCAGTGACAGTGCTGCAACCAGATCGAAGATCCGCCGTGCCGGGGCCGGCAGCTTCGAGGTCAGAAAATCGATGCGGATATTGGCCTTTGTCGTGACCGTGAAGCCCATGCCGAGACCGATACAGGCCGCCAGCATGTAGCCGGAGATCTCGAAACTCTCGACCAGCGTCTCGTTCAGGAAGAAGCGGGAGATGACATCGATCGAGATCGGAATGCTGCACCCGAACAGAATCACGCCACCGGCGACCCAGGCAAGCACCCGGGAAACCTGGTGCAGGCCGCGCGAGATGGCGTCACCGGAACTAGGCTGTGTCATCAATACAGTTCCATTCGTGCAAGGCCCGGTCCTGTCATGTCGACGGCTGGCATTGCCCCGCCAATCCCTCCCTGTCGGCTCGCCGCCGGGGTGATGCAGGAACTATCGGCAGTCCCCCGGAACCTGACAACAGCCAAATCCGCAGGTCTGGAAAGGGCAGAGCCGGAACCTGCTCACCTGTCCACGACAGCCTGGATGAAGGCGCGGCGACCGTCATCGTGCCAGGCCTGTGCCCTTCCGGTCCCCAGCGGTTCCAGGGCAAAGCGGTTTTCGGTTCCGTCCCGGAACCGGCGATAGCGGGTCCAGTAGAAATGATCGACAAACCCGTAGCTGCCCTCATCGGTATCGCCGTTGGCGAAGGCGACTGTGCAGGCGCCGTCAGGGCCATAGGTCACGGTGGCGACGACCTCACCGGAGTCCGGATCCACGGCCTGCAGGATTCTGCCGCCAATGAAGGACCTGACCTGTTCAGCGGTCATCAGTCGGGATGGTTCGCTATCGGAATCGGTCATGCACCCGGCACCATCATCAGTGATCGAGCCGATACTCCTCTAGAAGATCGGAGCACTTTCGGCGACGTCCCTGTTCTGCATCATGGCATCGTACCAGGCGCTCAGGCCGTCGCGCCCTTCGCGCCAGTTGTCGTCGGCACCGCGCCAGTTGGCGTACCCCAGCGCCGAGACGGCAGCAATGGTTGCAAGGTTGAAGGTGGCAGGCTGGCCGGACAGGCGGGCTTCCAGCGCGTCGTAGCAGCGGGCGATACGGTCGGTCTCTGTCTTCAGCACCGTGGGGGACGGCACCCCGTCCTCCGCCAGCCGTTCCTTGCTGCGCTTGTAGATCGCATCCATCAGCACGGACGCAATGCCTTCGATCTCGAGCTGTGCCGGTGAGTTGTCCGTCAGCTTGTTGGGGGCCAGCGCATCGATATGGCGGCCGATGATCAGTGTCTCGCAAAGGCAGGTGCCATCGTCCAGCAGCAGGCCGGGAATCTTGGCGCCGGGACCGGCGGCGACCAGGGTGCCGCGGGCCTCAGAATCTTTCGAGACATCCAGTTCCTGGATCGTCAGGCCGGAGAATCGCGCGGCCAGCAGGGCGCGTCGCCCGTAAGGCGAATTATGAGCGTGCAAGAGTTTCAAGTCGGTGTCTCCCGGCATCACGTGTTGCCCAGCCAACCGGTGTCGCGGCGGGCGGTGTCAAGAACTGCGTCTGCGCTGCACGATAGATCGGGATGCCCGCAACACCAGCGGAAAATGGAGGCCCGTGTGCGCAGGGGCCGGTGCCGTGATCGAACTGAGGAACGATTCAGTCGAACGCGATCACCCATCGCCCACGGCTGCCCCCTGCTTCCAGAGCGGCATGTGCCTGGCTGGCGTCCTCTGGAGCTACAGTACCGGCGACGCGCAGGGTCAGCTTGCCTGCTTCGGTCAACTCGCGCAGCCGGTCCAGTTTCTCGTACTCGCCATCGTACTTTCGCACCCAGGTCTGCGTGAATCTTATGTCGCGCACAGCATCCTCCGGACGGAAACCGCGAATGGCGGTGAAGACACCGCCATCCCGGATCGCCGGAATGGCAGCCAGGTTCAGCAATGCGCCGTCGGCCAGTCCATCGACGCCATCCGGGAAATGCTTTCTCACCTCGGCGGGAAAGTCGTTGCTGCGCGGGACAATGATGTCCACGCCCAGCGCCTGCAGCAAATCCTCATCCTTTGGTGCGGCATCGGCGATGACTGTCAGTCCCTCCGTCTTCGCGAGCTGGATGAGATAGCCGCCATAGGCACCGGGGCCGCCGGTCACGGCCAGCGTCTGGCCGGGTTCGAGGTCCATCAGGTCAAGTGACAGCCGCGCGGTCAGTCCGTTCATCGGCAGGGTGCAGGCCTCGACGTGGCTGGTACCCTCTGGAGCCGCGACCACTGCCCGCTGGTCGAGCACTATCTGTTCCCGATAGGCGCCATGTATGCCATCGGGGACCACCATTCCCATCACCCGGTCGCCGACCTGGACCCCTGTGGTGACACCATCGCCAACCTGGTCAACGACCCCGGCGATGTCCATTCCAGGCACATAGGGCGGCGGATCCTTCTTCTGCATTTCAGCCCGCCCGCCATTGCGTCCCACGATATCCGTGGGGTTCACGGCGGCGGCATGAACGCGTATCCGCACCTGACCGGGACCGGCATGCACCTCCGGCACATCGACCACCTGCAACACTTCCGGTCCGCCATGAACCATCAATCCTACTGCGCGCATTTCCTGCCCCCCATGTGTATCTCCGTTCCCGGATGCGGAGGGTAGGCAGATCGCGGCCATGGCGCCAGCGCCTCTTCGTGCACCTCCGGTATTCGCGGGGCGAGGTGAGTCAGGGTGGTGTGACTACAAACGCGGATTCATCCGTAGTATCCTGACCGAAGATAGTCGGCTGGAAGTCGTCTCAAGAACAAGAAGTCACGCCATGCAAGCGGAACAGGAACATGCCCCGGCCTCGGTGCCGGTTCATCTTGAGGTTGCCACTGCAACATTCGGCGATATCGCTGCCGCGGTCCGGGCCGGGCTGCGCGATTTCGGGCGGCGGCCCTTGCTCAGCCTCTTCTTCGGACTTGTCTATGCCCTGTTCGGTGCGGCGCTGATTGCCGGTCTTGTTGCCAGCAACCAGATATGGATCGTCATCGCTGCGGCGGTCGGCTTTCCGCTGGTCGCCCCGTTCCTGGCCGCCGGGTTGTACGAGATGTCCAGGCGTCTGAAACGCGAAGAGCCGTTCACCGCCCGTGACATCTTCGGCGCCATCTTCAGCCAGCAGCGGCGGGAGTTCGGCTGGATGTCGTTCGTTGTCCTGTTCGTCTTCTGGATCTGGGCCTACCAGGTGCGGCTCGTGCTGGCCCTGACCATGTCGAGCCAGGCCGTCCATTCGCTTGATCGTTTTCTGGGGGCGCTGTTCACGACCAGCGAAGGCCTGACGTTCCTGGCCGTGGGCACGGTGGTCGGTGCCGTGCTTGCGACCATCCTGTTCTCGATCACGGTGATCGCGATGCCGCTGCTTCTGGACAAGCGGGTCGATGTCGTCACCGCGATGATCACCAGCGTGAAGACCGTACTCCAGAGCCCGGTCATCATGCTCGGCTGGGGCGCGGCCGTTGGCGCGCTGACACTTGTTGCCATCGCACCGTTGTTCATCGGCGTGATCGTGGTCTTCCCGATTCTGGGCCACGCAAGCTGGCACCTCTATGAGAGGCTGGTGTCGGAGCAGTAATTGCGTTGCCCGGCGCGGCGTAGGCCAGACCTGCTCGAGGCCCGACTCAGTCGACGCCCAGTTTCGCCCGTCTGGCTTTGCCGTAAATGGAGTAGTCCCGATTTGCCGTTCCGAATACCAGGGACTCGTGGAGGCGCTGGATGGCGATCGGTCTCATATCCCGGTGATTGCACCTCCTGAACTGATCGCGGTCATCCTCTGATGCCAGAAGTGAAGAATCCGGCAGACTCCTCATGCAGTAGAACATGTGCTTGACGATTGCATTCAACTCGTGGTCAACGGTTGTTTCGTCGCCATAGAAATTCTTGGCAACAATGCTGCGAAAGGCGTGGCGGCAATCAATTCTGGATTCTTCTTCCGTATCACTCCTGTTCAAGTCCTTTCTCAATATGACGAGAGGGCGAGAAAAAAAGTCGACACTGCTGCCAAGCCGGCAAGGGGCGAATTTTCTGGATCCAAGATTCAGGTAATCAGTTCTGTAGCTAGACATGTTGTTCCCGGACCAATCATCGAAGTCCACGCATTCTTCATTTGATGAAAAATAAAAGCAAATTTCTTCTTTCTTTGAAAAAAGACCGTCTGTCGACTTCTTGATCCATGTGCCTGATTTGATGAGGCTGTCCCCGGATTGGAACTCATGAAAAGTGCCGTCTGGTGAAAAATACTGCACCCTGTGGACGAAGCCCGATTCTTGCTGTGGTATCGGCGTAGTTTGAAAAAAAGTGTGGTCTTCCAATTGTTTCGGAGGTTGGTCTGCAGAGAACCACGCTACCCGCTTTCGTTCCAGATCGTCTGTCGTGTAGTTTCCGAACAGAGCCTTGCAGGAAGACAATCCAAAAAGGCAAAAAAGGACAATCAATATGCGCACAGGAGCCCCCACATGATTACTTGTTTCATTCTTGATTCTGAGTGTGGAAGCTAACAAGGCGGACCTGTGCGGTAAAGTGCCCTGCTTCAGCAATTTATGGTTCCAGGAGTACCGAGAAATCGCTTTCAGTCCTCAGTCCCCGGCAAACTCGATCGGCTTTGCCCATTGCACCAGCACAACGCAGCCGTCCGTTGACCAGACATTGTGGCTGCTGCCCGCCGTGTTCACGATCAGGGTGCCTGTCGGATAGTGGCCATTGTCGTCCGTCTGGCTGCCTTCCAGCACCAGCACGGTTTCCGGGGCCGGGTGGCGGTGAGCCGGGACGGTGGCGCCGGGCTGGTAGCGCAGGATGGCCAGCGCTGGTTCACCCTCCATGATCTTCGCGATCTCGATGCCTTCGCGGAACGGGGCGAAGTCGAGGCTGTTCCAGCCGCCGTTTATCAGGTCGGGGACGTTGAACGGTGCGGTCATCGACAGACCTCCAGTATCAGAACTCGGGTTTCAGGGCGCTGGCGATCAGCTCGACCGGGGCCGTCCAGCCGACGATGGCCCCCTGCGCGCGTATCATTTCCAGGGTCGCGCGCCTGAACTCGGGAAAGTAGCTTGCCGTGGCGTCTTCCGCCAGCAGGCAATCAAAGCCTCGGTCATTGGCTTCCCGCATCGTGGTCTGGACGCAGACTTCGGTCGTCACGCCCGCGAAGATCAGTTGGGTGATCCCGCCCTCCGCCAGCAGGTCGCCCAGACCGGTGGCGTAGAAGGCACCCTTGCCCGGCTTGTCGATGACATGTTCACCGGGCAGGGCGGCGAGTTCGGGCACGATCTCCGCCCCCGGTTCCCCGGCGATCAGGATGCGGCCCATGGGACCGGGATCACCGATGCGGAGTGCCGGATTTCCCCGGTCGCGCTTGGCGGACGGGCAGTCGGACAGGTCGGGGCGGTGGCATTCACGGGTATGGATGATGGTCAGGCCGCATGCGCGGGCGGCGTCGAGAAGCGCGCGCACAGTGGGCACGATGGCCTGCACCAGCGAAACGTCGTTGCCGAGCGCCGCTCCGAAGCCCCCCGGTTCCAGGAAATCGCGCTGCATGTCGATGATGATCAGTGCCGCGCAGGCGGGATCGAGCGGGAAATCGAACGGTTCTGCCGCGATCATGTTCATCAGGCGTGTCCTGCCATGTGCTGGCCGATGACGGCGATATCGGCCTCCGCCGCCGGGGTCTCGTGGACGATGCTGCCCTCCGACATCACCAGCACCCGGTCGGAGAGTTCCAGGATCTCGTCCAGGTCCTCGCTGAGCAGCAGGACTGCCGCACCGGCATTGCGGGCGGCGACGATTCGGGAGCGGATGGCGGCCACGGCGGAGAAATCGAGCCCGAAACAGGGGTTGGAGACCAGCAGCAGGTCCACGTCTCCCGTCAGTTCCCGGCCCAGTACCGCGCGTTGCACGTTGCCGCCCGACAGGGTCTGGATCGGGCTGTCGAGGGATGCTGTCTTGACCTGGAATCCCGCCACCAGTTCGGCCGCGCGCTGGCGCATCGCCTTGCGGTCGAGCCAGAAGCGCTTTCCGTCGTCCGGTGCGGTGTCGAAGGTGCGGAAAGCGAGGTTCTCGGCCACACTCATGCGCGGGGCGCAGGCGTTGCGCAGGGGTTCCTCGGGCAGGCAGCGGACCCTGTGGGCCTGCGCCTCTCCCCGTGTCGCGTGGAACGGAGCGCCCGCGACCTCGATCCGGCCATCGGAGACAGGGCGCTGCCCGGTCAGGATCTCCATCAGTTCCATCTGGCCATTGCCGGAGACGCCGGCAATGCCGACGATTTCCCCGCTGTGCACGGTCAGACCGTCGATCCGGATCGGCAGCAGGCCGGAGCGGTCCAGCGCATTGATGCCCGAAAGCTGCAGCACCGGAGCGCCGCGTTCCCCGGCCCGATCGACGTCGCGCGCCGGGGGCTGGCCACCGACCATCATCGCGGCCATGTCATCGTGGCTCAGGTCCGCCACCCGGCCGCCGCCCGCGTGCCTGCCCCGGCGCAGCACGCTGACATCGTCGGCGAAGGCGGTCACCTCACGGAACTTGTGGCTGATCATCAGCACGGTCAGCGCACCGGATTCGGTCAGTTGCCTGACGTGACCCAGCACCTCGTCCGCCTCCGCCGGGGTCAGGACGGATGTTGGCTCGTCGAGGATCAGGAACCGTCGCCCGAGATAGAGCTGCTTCAGGATCTCGAGTTTCTGCTTTTCACCGGCGGCGAGGCGGCTGACCGGCTGGTCCAGCGGCACGGTGAAGGGCATGCGGTCCATGAAGTCCGAAAGGGCTGCATGTTCCTTGCGCCAGTCGATGATGCCAGGTGTGTCGTCGCGACTGATCACCAGGTTCTCCGCCGCCGTCAGGGCCGGGACCAGGGTGAAATGCTGGTAGACCATGCCCAGGCCCAGCGCATGTGCGGCCTTCGGATCAGGCACATCCACTTCCTTGTCGGCCACCATCATGGCCCCGGCGGTCGCGTGATAGAAACCCATCATGCATTTCACCAGCGTGGACTTACCCGCGCCGTTCTCCCCCAGCAGCGCGTGGAAGGAACCGGGCCGCACCCGGATCGACACATCGTCCAGCGCCGTGAACGACCCGAACCGCATTGTCAGGCCGACCGTCTCCACCCCCACGGCGGGGCTTCTGTCGGGTGGGCTGGTCACGGCAACTGGCTGATGAAGGTGGTGCTGTCGGAGACCGAGCCGAACACACCGCCCTGCATCTTCACCATCTTGATGGCGGCGTCATGATTGCTCTTGTCGGTGGCACCGCAGCAATCCTCCAGCAGCAGGCACTCGAAGCCCCGGTCATTGGCCTCCCGCATCGTGGTGTGGACACAGACATCGGTGGTGATGCCGCTCAGCACGATGTTCTCGATGCCCTTGGTGCGCAGCATCAGTTCCAGGTCCGTGGCGCAGAAGCTGCCCTTGCCCGGCTTGTCGACGATGGCTTCGCCGGGGGCTGGGGCCAGTTCCGCGATGATGTCCCATCCCGGCTCCCCGCGCACCAGAATGCGCCCGCACGGGCCGGGGTCGCCGATCCCGGCGCCGATCTGCTGCGAGCGCCAGCGCTTGTTGGGGGACAGGTCGGACAGGTCCGGGCGATGCCCCTCCCGCGTGTGCATGATGTGATAGCCTCTGGCCCGCATCGCGGCCATGGTTGCCTTGATCGGTTCGATGGGCGCGCGGGTCAGCGACAGGTCGTAGCCCATCTTGTCGACGTAACCACCTTCACCGCAGAAGTCGGTCTGCATGTCGATGACGATCAGGACCGTGTTCTCCGGCCTCAGATCGCCGTTGTAGGGCCAGGGATAGGGATCGGCCTTGATCGTGCTCATTCGGCTGCCTCCAGCTTGCGGACATAGGTTCGGGTCGGCGCGTCGAAGCCGCAGCCTGTCCCGTCGGTGATCGCCACCTCGTCTTCCCACGGCAGGCGATAGCGCCCGGCGGCGAGGTCGGTCATGTAGGTATAGGGGCAGTCCTGTGCGCCGCCCTTCACCGCGACATAACCGCGATGGCCGAACTGGTAGATGTTGTTCTCCACGCCCCAGCCCGTGCGCGCTTCCCGCACCAGGTCCGGGCGCACCTCTGCGGTGATGATCTCGTCGGCCCGGCCCGTGGTGCCATGCGCCAGCACCGTGCCGTCGAAGTTGACGATCATGCCTTCGCCCATGCTGTCGAAGGTGCCGTCGGAACCACACATGCAGACATTCGCGGTCACCATCAGGTTGCAGAAGGCGTTGGACTGGTTGGTGAAACGCCAGCTTTCCCGGATCGGCGCGGTGTAACCGGCGGTGCGGATCATGATTTCCGCGCCCTTGTAGGCGCATTCGCGCGCCATCTCCGGGAACATGCCGTCATGGCAGATGATCAGCGCGATGCGCGATCCGTTCGGGCCATCGATGACCGGGATGCCGAGGTCGCCCGGCTCCCACGGTTCCACCGGCACCCAGGGATGGAGCTTGCGGTAGTAGAGCTGCATCTCGCCCTGGTCATCGATGATGATGCCGACGTTGTAGGGCATGCCGCCGGGGTTCAGCTCCATGATGGAGAAGCAGCCCCAGATGCTGTTGTCGATGCAGGCCTGCCGGAAGGCCGCAACCTCCGGCCCGTCCATGCTGCACATGATTTCCGGGTTCGTGTCCATGCTGAGGCCGTGCAGGGCGTACTCGGGAAACACGACGAGATCCATGTTCGCGGAATTGCGTCTGGCCTTGCCCACCATCTCGACGATCCGCGCTGTCTGCGCCGCCAGGTCATGAGGGGTCTCCACCAAGGGCAGTTGCAACTGCACCATGCCGATGACGACACCGTTCGCCGACTTGTTCAGACCACCAAGTCCATTCATTGCGAGGCTCCTACTTCGTGATGCTCAGTTCGCCCGGTGCGCTCTCCAGCGCCCGGTTGGGGGAGGATGTGGCGATCAGCAGGCCGAGGGTCAGCACGTAGGGCGCGGCATAGAACAGGTAATAGCCGGAGCTGATGCCCACCGACTGCAGCGCCGGACCCAGCGCCCCCGCACCCCCGAACAGCAGCGCCGCCCAGAAGCAGTTGACCGGCGACCAGCGCGCAAAGATGACCAGCGCCACCGCCATCAGGCCCTGGCCGGATGACAGCCCCTCGTTCCAGCTACCAGGGTAGTAGAGTGACAGATAGGCACCGCCGACACCGGCCAGCGCGCCGCCTGCACCCGTGGCCAGCAGACGCACGACATTGGGGTTCAGGCCCATCGACCGGGCGGCGTCGGTGCTGTCGCCCACGACACGCACGATCAGTCCGATGCGGGTGGTGCGGAACATCCAGCCCATGGCAACCGTCAGCACGATGCCGATCAGGAACAGCACGTTGACCTGCAGCGCCGCCTGCACCTGCGAGATATCCGACCACCAGCCGAAGGAGATGGCGGGCAGGTCCGGGGCCTGCGGCTGCACGTAGGGCTTGCCGAAGAAGAACGCGAGACCCATGCCCAGCAGCATCAGGGCGATGCCGATGGCAATGTCATTGACCTTCGGCAGCTTGCAGACCCAGCCGTGAAAGAAGCCGAACAGCATCCCCGCGAGCGCGGCGGCGAGGACGCCGATCCAGGCGGAGCCGCTCTCATAGGCAACGGCGTAGCCCGACATGGCGCCGAAGACCAGCGTCCCCTCCAGCCCCAGGTTGATGCGTCCTGAGCGCTCCGTCAGGCATTCCCCCAGCGACACGAACAGGAACGGCGTGGAGACCCGGATGGCGCCGCCGATCATGGCCAGCGGGACGGCCCAGAGGCCGAGATCGGTCTCGTTCATGGCTGTTCCTCCGCCCTTGGTGTGAAGATACGGAAGCGACCGTAGAGGGTCTCCGATACCAGGATGGCGACGAAGACTATCCCTTCAAGCACCAGAATGGTTGCATCGGGCAGGTCCATGCGGCGCTGGATCAGGCCGGATGATGCCTCGAAGCCGCTGAGCAGGATGGCCACCGGAATGATGGCCAGCGGATTGTGCCGCGCCAGAAAGGCGATGAGGATGCCGGTATAGCCATAGCCGCTGACCAGCGAACCGTTGGCAGACCCATGGATGGCGGATACCTCGAAGAAGCCCGCCAGTCCGGCGCAGGCCCCGCCCGCCGCCGTGAAGCAGACGATCAGCCGCCCGACCGGCAGCCCCTGAACCTGTGCCGCGCGAATGTTGCCGCCCGCGATCCGGGCCGCGAAGCCCCAGGTCGTCCGCTCGATCAGCACCCAGGCGACGATGCAGGCAATGATGCCCGCGACGAAGCCCCAGTGCACGTCCATGCCGGGCAGTTCACCCACGCGCAGCGCCGGGTCGAGGGGCGCGGTGGAGGGCTTGTTGAGACTGGCGGGATCGCGGAACGGCCCCTCCACCAGATGGTTCAGCAGTGCGATGGCGATGTAGGCCATCAGCAGCGACGAAATCGTCTCGTTCACACCCCGCCTGATGCGCAGTGCACCGACGGCCCCGATCCAGACCCCCCCGATCAGCATCGCGGCGAGCATCATGAGAGGGATGCCGATGGCGGTCGGCGCACCTGAAAGTGCAGTCCCGACCACGGCAGCCGCAAGGCCACCGAGAACGACGGCCCCCTCGCCGCCGATCACCACCAGTCCCAGCCTTGCGGGCAGAGCCACGCACAAGGCTGTAAGCAACAGCGGCGCGACACGTGACAGGGTATTCTGCCACGAGAATGCCGTGCCGAACCCGGCCTTGTAGACCAGGCCGAAGAAGTCCACCGGCGACTTGCCGAGCAACACCAGGAATACCGAGAAGGCGAGCAGGCCGCCAAGCAGGGCTCCGATCGGGATGATCAGGGGCTCCAGCCGTGGCGCGATGTCCGCGATCCCACGCCGTTCAGGTGCACGAAGCTCTGTCGGGGTGCCGGTGGACATTGGATCAGGAGGTCGAGCCGATCACGCCCTCGACCAGGTAATCCATGCTCTCCAGCGCAATGTCATCCTCGGCGAAGGACTTGCCGGCGGGGGCAATGACATTGCCCTTGTTGTCGTTGATCGGCCCCTTGATGATCAGGAACCCGCCTTTCATGATCTCAGCCTTCGCGGCTTCGAACTGGTTGCGGGCAGTGTCGGAAACCGCCGGACCCAGCGGGCTCATCTTGACGAAGCCATCCGACAGTCCGCCCCGGACGAAGTTGTCGATGGTGCCGCCACCCATCATGGTCTCGACCATGCCGGTATAGACATTGGCCCAGTTCCATTCGGCACCGGTCAGATATTTCTCGGGTGCCAGCGGGCTCTGGTCGGCGTGATAGCCACAGACGAACGCACCGCGACCGGCGGCGGTCTCAACCACCACCTTCGGGCCATCGACGTGGCAGGTGATGACATCGCAGCCCTGGTCGGCAAGGGCATTGGTGGCCTCTGCCTCCTTCACCGCCAGCGACCACTCGCCGGTGAAGATCACCTGGCAGGTGATGGTCGGGTCCACGGCGCGCGCGCCCAGCAGGAAGGCATTGATGTTCATCAGCACCTGCGGGATCGGCTTGGCTGCAACGAAGCCGATCTTCTTCGATTTGGTGGCGTGGCCCGCGGTGATGCCGTTCAGGTACTGGCCGAGGCCGATGTAGCCGAAATAGGAACCGGCGTTCTTCGGATGCTTGTCGGCAGACCAGAGGCCGCCCGCGTGCTGGAACCGCACGTCCGGGTGCTTCGGCGCGACCGCCAGGATGTGCGGGTCGAAATAGCCGAAGGAGGTCGGGAACATCAGCGACGCACCGTCGAAGTTGATCATGGATTCCATGGACTTCTGCACGGAAACGGTCTCGGGGACGTTCTCCTCCTCGACCACGGTGACTCCTGCCATCTTCTTGACGGCGGCAGCCCCTTCGGCGTGGGCCTGATTGTAGCCGAAGTCGTCCTTCGGCCCGACATAGATGAAGCCGACGGTCAGGTCAGCGGCATGGGCGGCGCCGAAGGGCAATGCGCCGGCTACGGCGAGTGCGCCCGTGGCGGCACCGGCCTTGAGAAGGCTGCGACGTGAGATGGTCCTGCGGTTCATGATTGTCTCCTGGCGCTGGATTCTGAAAGGGGTTCCTGCCCCGCCACACCTGCTTCGGGGCTGCATTGACTGCGGATGAAGAAAGGATAGGTGAGGTGACAGGTGTCGTCTTTTGCTATTAATTCCTCGGATGTGTTCATATTTTGCACCGGTAAATCTCAGCAACCGGAGGCGAGGTGGCCGCGCCATCCAGCCTCCGCATCGAGTTCCCGGGCTCCGGCCAGCCCATGGGACTCGCAGAGAAATCCTGTAACCGTCTCGCCGTCCGAGAGCGTGAGCGTGCCGAGGCCGAGCGGGGAGGGAATGCCAGCCAGGAAGCTGCCGACTTCCGTCATCGGCAAGGCCCACACCTCGACAGGCACGGAGCCACCGCCCGCCGGGTCGCACACCAGTCCGGGCCGTTCGGGCGGGCCACCGTTCAGCGCGTAGAGGCGGTAGTCCCCGGCGGTCATGGCGGCACGCAGGAACCGCCCGCCCCGGGACGTGAGCTGACCATTCAGCGGCAGTCCGGCCATGTGGGCGCCGCAGACCGCGATGGCCATCTCGTCCGGGCCGGGTCGCGGGGCATGAACGGCGGGTGCCGGGCGGTCATGCAGTGTTGCGCCCATCTTGCCTGACCGTTCCAGTGCGAGAGCCACGGACGCCAGCCAGCCATCGCGCCCGGCCGCCGCCAGCAGGGTGACGCTGCCGGGACGACCGTCTGTTCGCGGTGCAGTCGGAACGGCAATGCCGCAGAGGTCCATCAGGTTGACGAAATTGGTGTAGGTACCAAGACGGGCGTTCGGACCGATGGGATCTTCTGTCAGGTCCGCCACGGAATAGAAGGTCGGGATGGTGGGAACACACAGCAGATCAACGCTCGCCACCAGCGGATCAGCAATGGCCCGCAGTTCCTTCAGGCGATAGATGCCGCGGAAGGCGTCAGTTGCCGATTGGGTTTCCGCCACCCGGATGATCTGGCGCGTCACGGGATGGACGGCTTCCGGGTTGGTGGCCAGCAGATCCTCGATCACCGCATGCCGTTCCGCGACCCATGCCCCCTCGTAGAGCAATCGGGCAATGTCATGGAACGGCATGAAGTCGAGCGGGATCAGCTCTGCCCCGGCATTCTCCAGACGATGCAGGTCCGACGTGTAGGAAGCCTGCTGCAGGGCGTCACCGAAGAATTCAATGGTGGCCGCATCCGGCACACCGACACGAAAGGTATCCGGCAGGGCAGTCAGGGGTGTGACGCTGATACTGCGGGAGTAGGCGTCGCGCGCGTCTTGGGCTGTGACCGCTTCCAGGACAGCGTGTGCATCCTCGACCGTCAGGGCGAAGATGGAGATCGTGTCGAGAGTCCGGCAGGCTGGCACCAGGCCGCTGGCGGATATCGCGCCCAGTGTCGGCTTCAGCCCGACAATGTTGTTGAGCGCGGCTGGCACACGTCCCGATCCCGCCGTGTCGGTGCCGAGGGAAAAGCTGACCATGCCGTGTGCCACCGCGACGGCCGAGCCGCTGGATGATCCGCCGGGCACGATCGCCGGATCGACGGCATTCAGGGGTACGGGGTAGGGGGAGCGGACACCAACCAGTCCCGTCGCGAACTGGTCCAGGTTGGTCTTGCCGATGGCCAATGCCCCGGCAGCCTTCAGCAGTTCCACGGCGGCGGCGTCTTCGTCTGCGACGTAGGCAAATGCGGGGCATGCGGCAGTGGTCGGATGACCGGCGACGTCGATGTTGTCCTTGATGACAAAGGGAACACCCCAGAGCGGCAGCGACGGGTCCAGGCTTTCCAGAGCCTCCGCCGCGGCCAGAACCTCTGCCTTGTCGAACAGGTCCAGGAAGATGCCGGGATCATCGACCTCGGCAATGCGCCGATAGACTTCCTCGACAACCGCCGCAGGGCTGGCGCCATCGGCGTAGGCCGATCGGAGAGACGGCAGCGTGAAGGGCAGAGTGTCGAGCATGGGTGTCTCCAGTCAGGCCGCTTCGGCGCCTATTGCGCCGCGTCAGTGATTGCGGGGGGTTGCGGCGCCGCCGCGACGAGGGAGCGGGTGTACTCCGTGGCCGGGTTGCGCATCACCTGCTCCGCCGGGCCCTGTTCGACAATCGAACCGCCCTGCATCACGATCACCTGGTCGCACAGCAGACGAACCACGTTCAGGTCATGGCTGACGAACAGGTAGCTGATGCCCAGCCGGGCCTGCAGGTCGATCAGCAGGTTCAGCACGATGGCCTGGATCGAGACGTCAAGAGCCGCAGTGGGTTCGTCCAGGATCAGCAGGTCCGGGTCCAGCGCGATGGCCCGCGCGATACCGACACGCGCCTTCTGGCCGCCGGAAAGCTGGTGCGGAAACCGGTCCAGCAGGGGCAGCGGCAGCCCGACCAGATCGGCAAGCTCCGCGATCCGGTCGTCACTCGCCCCGTCACCCAGCCGTCGCAGCGGTTCGGCGATGGTCTGGCGGGAGGTGTGGCGGGGGTTGAGACTGTCGGTGGCATCCTGGAACACCATCTGAATGCGGGCGCGGCGGGGATCGCGGGCAAAGCGGCTGGCCGGTGTTTCGGCAAGGTCTTCGCCCCGGAAGATGATCTGCCCGCTTGTCGGGTCCAGCAGCCGCACGACCATGGATGACGTGGTGGACTTGCCACAGCCGGATTCGCCGACCAGTCCCAGAGTCTGGCCCTTGTTGATGGTGAAGGAGACATCGCGGACGGCATGGACGGGGCCGGAGCGCGAGGGGAAGGTCTTGATCAGGTTCCGCACCTCCAGCAACGGTTTGTCCTCCACCTGCCGCTCCGGCAGCGGGGTTCGGGCCTCCACCGGCAGCAGCTCCCGGATCTGTGCGCCCAGGCGTGGCGTGGCGTCGATCAGGCGTCGGGTGTAGGGATGGTCGGGGGCGGTGAACAGGCTGAGTGGCGTGCCGCGTTCCACCACTTCGCCGTCGCGCATCACCATGATCCGGTCGCAGTAGCCGGAGGCGAGGCCCAGGTCGTGGGTGATCAGGATGGCGCTCATTCCCCGGTCGCGGATCAGGTCGGCCACCAGGTCCATCACCGCCTTCTGGGTGGTGATGTCCAGTCCTGTCGTCGGCTCGTCCATGATCAGAAGCTTCGGGTCACAGGCCAGCGCCAGGGCGATGACGACACGCTGGCACATGCCGCCGGACAGCTCGAACGGATAGGCATCGACCCGCGCGGCGGCGTCACGAATGTGCACGGCCTCCAGCGCCTTGATCGCCTCCGCCCGTGCCGTGGTCCGCGTGGCGCGGGCATGGCGACGCAGCACGTCGCCGATCTGGTCGCCGACCCGGCGGATCGGGTTCAGCGCAGCGCGCGGGTTCTGGAAGATCATCGAGATCTCCCGTCCCCGGATGTTGCCCATCTGGGTCTCGGTAGGATCGCTCAGGTCGACACCGCCATAGCGCACCGTGCCGTCAGTTACCTGCCCACCGGCTTCCAGCAGGCGCATGATCGAATAGGCAGTTACCGACTTGCCGGAGCCGGATTCGCCCACGACCCCCAGGATTTCGCCGCTTGCGACTTCCAGGTTGACGCCCTTCAGGGCATCGACCGGGCCACGGCGGGTCTGGAAGCGGACGGCGAGATTTGTGACGGACAGCATGGCTCAGGTCCGCTGCCGGGGATCGACGATG
>BQJF01000028.1 GCA_021604565.1 Minwuia thermotolerans
TGCCGATCTACTGGCTGCTGAACATGTCGTTCAAGACCACCAACGAGATCCTGGGTGGCCTGACGCTGTGGCCGCAGACCTTCACGCTGGAGAACTATGTCACCATCTTCTCCGATCCCACCTGGTACATGGGTTACGTCAATTCCCTGATCTACGTCTCGATCAACACCGTGATCTCGGTCGCCGTCGCCCTGCCAGCGGCCTATGCCTTTTCCCGCTATCGCTTCCTGGGGGACAAGCACGTCTTCTTCTGGCTGCTGACCAACCGCATGGCCCCTGCAGCCGTGTTCGCCCTGCCCTTCTTCCAGCTCTATTCGGCGGTCGGCCTGTTCGACACCCATCTGGCGGTGGCGCTGGCCCATACCCTTTTCAACATCCCGCTGGCCGTCTGGATCCTAGAGGGCTTCATGTCCGGCGTGCCGAAGGAACTGGACGAGACCGCCTATATCGACGGCCATTCGTTCTGGAGCTTCTTCATCCGCATCTTCATGCCGACCATTGCCGCCGGTATCGGCGTCGCCATGTTCTTCTGCTTCATGTTCTCCTGGGTCGAACTGCTGCTGGCCAAGACGCTGACCTCGGTCGAGGCCAAGCCGATTGCCGCCACGATGACCCGAACAGCCTCCACGTCGGGTTACGAGCTGGGGCTGCTGGCAGCGGCAGGCGTGCTGACCATCGTACCCGGCGCATTCGTGATCTATTTCGTCCGCAACTACATCGCCAAGGGCTTCGCCCTGGGCCGGGTCTGAGTGAAGCGGAGGGGCTGACAGATGGGTCTTTCATGGATGGCCTGGACCTGGCCGACCGCCGCCTTCTTCATCTTCGTCGCGGTGGCGATTTCCAGCATGGGTGTCTGGGAGTATTTCGTGCCCGGCGGCGCGCCACGGCGTGGCATCTTCCGCATCGACACCACACGCGGGGACCGGCTGTTCATCAGCCTGCTCGGCTCCGCCTTCATCATGATCGCCTGGATGGCGCTGTTCGGTACACCGCTCTGGGGTGGTGTCGGCGTCGCCGTCGTCTGGGCGCTGTTCGTGTTCTGGAAAGTCTGAGCGGGAACCTGGAGAAGGGCCGGGTGGAGGCGCCTCAGTCCAGTCCCTTGATCAGGCGCTGGAGATAGCTCTGGCGACCGGCACGCTTGCGGATCTCTTCCGGATCCGCGTCCTCACGCTCCTCCAGCGCATTCTCCAGGTAGTCGATCAGGGCGCGATAGACCTGGCGACGGGGTTTGGAGACCTTGTCGACGAAGGTTTCAACCGACAGCCGGTCGATCAGCGCCTGCACCTCGGCGGGGTCGGAGCGCCAGGCGGTGCCGAGCAGGCTCTTGATGGATTCCAGGCGCTTCTCGGCCATCTCCTGATGCGCGTCGTCGGTCACCGGCATTCTCCCCCTGCCACCGAGGCGATCTGCCTCCTATGATCCAGTAAGCAATCAACAGTGCGGACGGTGGATCGGCATGGCAAGCAGCAACTGGCAGAACTGGTCCGGGCATGTCCGCGCGACGCCGACAGCGATCCTCCACCCGTCCGACCATGCAGCGCTCTCCGCATCGCTGAGCGAAAGCCGGGGGCGGGTGCGTGTCGTCGGTACGGGCCACTCCTTCACACCCCTCGCCGCGACGGACCAGACCCTGATCAGCCTGAGCGGAATGGACGGAACAGTGCTTGCGTGCGATCCGCCTGCCGCCACAGCGCGACTGCAGGCCGGGGCCAGCCTGAATGCCCTTTCACGCGATCTGCAGGAACATGGTCTGGCCTTCCGCAACCTCGGCGACATCGACGCGCAGACCCTGGCCGGAGCCACGTCCACCGGCACCCATGGCACCGGCCCGGAATTCCCCTGCCTGTCGGCGGAGATGCAGGAGATCACGCTGGTCACGGCGACCGGCGAAACGGTGACCGCCAGCGCGGAGAATGGCGCCGACCTGCTGAATGCCGCACGCATCGCACTCGGCAGCCTGGGGATCATCGTCGATGCAACGGTCTCCCTGCAGCCCGCATACAGCCTGCATCGGCGCACCTTCACCCGTTCGCTGAAAGACACGCTGGCCACCGCGATGGACAGTTGGGCGCAGCACCGGAACTTCGAATTCTTCTGCCTGCCCTTCTGCGACCATGCCTTCAACATTGTCCACGACGCCACCGATGCACCTGATTCAGGCGCGAAGGACAACAGCGACAGCAATGCGGTGAAGCAGTTGAAACTGCTCCGCGGCCTGCTCGGCTGGGCAACCCCGCTCCGGCGCGCGGTCCTGAACAGGGTCGCCAGAAGCCAGAAACCGGAGGATATCATCGGCCCGAGCTGGGCCATGCTGGCAAACGAACGCAACAATCCCTTCAACGAGATGGAATACCACCTGCCGGTCGATCAGGGACTGGAGGCGCTGGAGGAAGCACTGTCGGTGATCGAACGCGAACGGCGCGACGTGTTCTTTCCCGTCGAATGCCGCATGACCGGCGGCGATGACGCCTGGCTCAGCCCGTTCCAGGGCGGCCCGCGCATTTCCGTCGCCGTCCATGCCTGGCATCTGGATCGCTTCGACTGGTTCTTCGAACACATCGAACCGATCTTCCGCCGTCGCGGCGGCCGCCCCCACTGGGGCAAGATGCACACCCTGAAAGCCGATGACCTGCGCCAGCTCTATCCGGATTTCGAGCGTTTCACGAAGCTGCGCCGCGAACTGGACCCGGCGGGCCGTTTCCTGAACCCCTACCTCGCCGACCTGTGGGGCGAACCGTTCGACGCCTGAAACATCTGGATCGCGACCCGGCCCGACGTCAGCGAAACGGCCACCTACTCCCCGAACACGCGGGCGAAGATCGTGTCGACGTGTTTCAGGTGGTATCCGAGGTCGAACATGGACTCCAGGGCCTCGTCGCTCAGCGCCGCACTGACCTCCGGGTCCGCCTTCAGCAGGGCCAGCAGATCGGCCTTGCCGTCCGCCTCCCAGACCTTCATGGCGTTGCGCTGCACCAGACGATAGGCGTCCTCGCGGCTGACACCCGCCTGGGTCAGGGCCAGCAGCACGCGCTGCGAATGGATCAGGCCGCCCAGCCGGTTCATGTTCGCCAGCATCCGCTCCGGGTAGACCACCAGCTTCTCGACCACGCCGGAAAGGCGTGCCAGCGCGAAGTCCAGGGTGACAGTGACATCGGGGCCGATCATGCGCTCGACGGATGAATGCGAGATGTCGCGTTCATGCCAGAGCGCCACGTTCTCCATCGCCGGGATGACCTGGGCGCGGACATAGCGCGCCAGCCCCGTCAGGTTCTCGGTCAGCACCGGATTGCGCTTGTGCGGCATGGCGGAGGAGCCCTTCTGGCCCGGCGAGAAATATTCCTCCGCCTCCAGGACTTCCGTCCGCTGCAGATGCCGGATCTCCGTCGCCAGCCGCTCGACGGAAGAGGCAATGACCCCCATGACGGCAAAGAACATGGCGTGGCGGTCCCGCGGGATGACCTGGGTCGACACCGGTTCCACCGTCAGGCCCAGCTTCTCCGCCACATGCGCTTCGACGCTCGGGTCGATGTTGGCGAAGGTGCCGACCGCACCGCTGATGGCGCACGTTGCGACTTCGGCGCGCGCCTGCACCAGCCGCTCTCGATTGCGCGCGAATTCTGCGTAATAGGTGGCAAGGGTCACGCCGAAGGTCGTCGGCTCGGCATGGATGCCGTGGCTGCGACCGACCTTGACGCTCATGCGGTGCTCCATCGCGCGCTTCTTCAGGGCGGCGAGCAACTGGTCCATGTCGGCGAGCAGGATGTCCGCCGCCTGCGTCATCTGCACGGCAAGGCAGGTGTCCAGTACGTCGGAGGAGGTCATGCCCTGATGCACGAAACGGGCTTCGTCGCCCACGTGCTCGGCCAGGGAGGTCAGGAAGGCGATGACGTCGTGCTTCACCTCCCGCTCGATCTCGTCGATCCGGTCCACGTCGAATCCGCCCCGGTCCCAGACCGCCTTCGCCGCGTCCGCGGGCACGATGCCGTTCGCCACCTGGGCGTCGGTCGCATGGGCCTCGATCTCGAACCAGATGCGGAACCGGTTTTCCGGCGACCAGATGTTCACCATGTCGGGGCGGGAATAGCGCGGGATCATGAGGCTCTCCGTGGCGGGGCAGCGGCGGGGGTGGAGATGCCATCTAGCAGGGTGGCATTGCCCCCTCAAGCATCGCGTTGTCGCGGGCGGGGGGGATGAAATGACCGCGCCGCGTCCCTATCTCACCTGAAACGGAACAACCGGGGATATCAGGTGTTTGAAATTGGCTTCTTGGGCTGGATGGTCGTCGTGGGCATCCTGTTTGTCCTGCCACTCTGGCGAATCTGTGACCGCGCGGGCCTCAGCCCGACGATCTCGCTCTATGCGCTGATCCCCTTCGCGGGGCTGCCGCTGGCGCTGGGCTTCATCGCCTTCAGGACATGGCCGTCCGGCGAAGGCCGGATCAACGGGCCTTTCGACGAGATCGACCGGGTGAAGGATCGCTTCTGATGGAATATCTGCTGCTGCCCGGCTCGCCCGTGGTCTTCGTCCTCGCCTGGTTCGGCTGGCGCATTGCGTCTAAAGCGGGATACAGCGGTTTCTGGGGCCTGACGGCCATCATACCGCCGATCGGCCTGGTCGCGCTCTGGGTGCTGGCTTCTCAGCGGGAATGGCCGCGCGACCACCAGCCCGGACAGGACAGTGGCGATGGTCAGCACCGTTCCGCTTCACGCCCGGCATCAACAACACCGGCCACCCGCGACCCCGGCGACATCACCATCCGCCGCCCCGGCGGTCCGGTCGTCCGCTCCGACTGATCGCGAGACTCCCCCACGGAACAGGTCAGCCCTGCCGGATTGGGTGATTGCCTTCTTCCGGCCTGACGCGCAAACCTGCGCCGGAGGGAGACGCATCGCGTGGGCAAGGACAGAACCGAAATCACCGGCCTGGCGCTGGCGCTGCTGGCCGGGGTCTTTCTGGGCAGTGCCGTCGCCGTCGCGCGCTTTGCCTATGAAGGCGGTGCCAGCGGCATCGTCGTCGCCAGTTTCCGCAGCATCCTGATGACCGCGCTGATGGTCGGCTTCATCCTCTATCGCGGCGGCGGCTTCCGACTGCCGCGCAAGCTGGTGCCGCTGGCCATGTTCAACGGCGTGCTGATGTCGGCCATGACCTACGGCAACATCGGTGCGGTGGAGTTCATTTCCGTCGGGCTCGCCGCCCTGCTGTTCTTCACCTTCCCGGTGATCATCGCCGTCATCGTCACCGTGCTGCGCATCGAACCGACAAGCCCGCTGAAACTGTTCTCCATCGTCTTTGCGTTCGTCGGCCTGGCCCTGATGCTGGGCAGCTCCGTCGGCGACAGCGACTGGCGCGGCGTCGTGTTCTCTCTTGTCGCCGCCCTGGCGACCGCGACCAACGCCGTGCTGGTGGCCCGCTTCTTCCGCGAAGTGAACGTGTTTCTGATGACGTTTCACTTCAGTTGGACCGCGCTTGTGGTACTGGCGCTGATCGGCATCTTCGTCGCCGATGTGCGCTTCCCGGAAACACCGGGGGGCTGGGGCGGTGTCTTCGGTGTTGCAGTCCTGCAGGCATCGGCCATGCCCATGTACCTCTGGTCGATTTCGCATATCGGTGCGCTCAAGTCCGGCATGGCGACGAATATCCAGCCGCTGACCTCCATCGGGGAGGCCTGGGTGCTGTTCGATGAAGTGCTGGGCGCACTGCAGGCACTGGGCGGGGTTCTGGTGCTGGGCAGCATCCTGCTCATGCAATGGGCGGACATGCGCCTGCGACGGCGGTCGTTGACCTCGGCCCCCGTGCCGGATCAAATGCCGCCGACCAATGACATTCTGGATGGGGAGAGAGACAAATGAGCGACCTGACAATTCTGGGCCCGGCGGCCTCGCGCGCCATGCGCACGCTGTGGATGGCCGGTGAACTGGGGATCGAGTTCGAGCACAAGGCCGACATCAACTTCCGGGGTGGCGACTGCCGCAAGCCCGACTATCTGGCGATCAACCGGGCCGGTCGCGTGCCCGCGATCAAGGACAGCGACATCGGCATGGGCGAGTCCTGCGCCATCAACATCTATCTGGCAAAGAAGCACGGGAAGCTGATCCCGAGCGATCTGGTGGGCGAGGCGAAGGTGCTGGAATGGTCGTTCTGGGTCATGACCGAGGTCGAGAAGCCCATGCTGAACTACCTGTTCCATGCGGCCATGCTGCCCGATGACCAGAAGGATCCGAAGGTCGTCGAACAGGCGGTGAAGGATCTGCAGTGGCCTCTCGAGGTGCTGAATACCTTCCTCGCGGACCACAAGTGGCTGGTGGGTGACGATTTCTCCGTGGCTGACCTGAACGTCGCCGCAGTGCTCGCTTGGGGCAAGATGGCCAAGTTCGATTTCTCCGCCTTCCCGAACGTCGCGGAATTTGCGGGCCGCTGCCTCAGCCGTCCGGCGGCAAAGGTGCGCTGAACCATGAAGCATCTGTTCGACATCACCGGCAAGGTTGCCGTCGTCACCGGCGGTTCCAAGGGTATCGGCAAGGCCATCGCGGAAGCGCTGGCCGCCCATGGGGCCAAGGTGGTCGTGGCGAGCCGCAAGCTGGACGCCTGCCAGGCGGTGGTTGACGGGATCAAGGCCGATGGCGGCGACGCCACCGCGATCTCCTGCAACATCACCAACCGCGAGGATCTGGAGAAGCTGGTCAGGGAATCGGAAGCCGCCTATGGCCAGATCGACATCATGGTCGCCAATGCGGCAGTGAACCCCTTCATGGGATCCAATCTGGATATCCCGGATGACGCCTTCCAGAAGATCATGACCTGCAACGTGCAGTCGAATCTCTGGCTGGCGCAGATGGTCATCCCCGGCATGCAGGCCCGCAATGACGGGGCGTTCATCATCGTCTCCTCCATCGGCGGGCTGAAGGGGGACCGGTCGCTGGGTGCCTACGCGATCTCCAAGGCCGCCGACTTCCAGCTTGCCCGGAACCTGGCCGTGGAATTCGGCAAGGACAACATCCGCGTCAACTGCATCGCACCGGGGCTGGTGAAGACCGACTTCGCCAAGGCCCTCTGGACCGATCCGGAGCGGTCGTCGAAGCGGCTGGCCGGAACACCCATGGCACGTCTGGGTGAGCCGGAAGACCTTGCCGGCATCGCGGTCTATCTCGCCGCACCCGCCGGGTCATGGACCACGGGCCAGGTCTTCGTCGTCGATGGCGGCGTCATGGCGGGCGCTTCCGCAGGCTGAGCGGTTGTCCCGCGAGACACGCGGGGACCGGTGGATACCCCCCCCTTCCCTCTGACGGGGGAAGCGGGTGACACACAGGCGCGCGTCCGCTCCGTGCAATACTGACCGCACGGGCAGGGAATGCGACAACGGACCATTGGGGAGAGAAAAATGGCTCTGGAAACAGAGAACAAGGGACCGCTGGCAGGCTACAGGGTTGTCGATCTGACACGTATCGTGCTGGGTCCGCTGGCATCGCAGATGCTGGGCGATCTGGGTGCGGACGTGATCAAGGTGGAGGAACCGGCCGGCGACCTGGCCCGTGCCATCGGCACGACGCGCAACGCAGGCATGGCAAGCTGTTTCCTGAACTGCAACCGCAACAAGCGCTCCATCTGTCTGGACCTGAAGCAGCCGGAGGGGCTCGCCGCCATGCTGGATCTGGTGAAGACGGCGGATGTCTTCATCCATGCCCTGCGCCCGCAGGCGGTGCGCAAGCTGGGCATCGCGTACGAGGACCTGAAGGCGGTCAATCCGAACCTGGTCTATGTCGGCGCCTACGGCTTCTCCGAGAGCGGTCCCTACGGCCACAAGACCGCGTTCGACGACATCATCCAGGCGGCTTCGGGCGGGGCCTCGATCCAGGGCACGCTGCTGGACCAGCCGCGCTATGTCAGCTTCATCCAGGCCGACAAGACCTGTGGCCTGATGGCCTGCAACGCGGTCGTCGCGGCGCTGCTGCACCGGGAACGCACGGGCGAGGGCCAGTTCGTCGAAGTGCCGATGTTCGAGACCATGGTCGGCATGAACATGGTGGAGCATCTGGACGGCGCGACCTTCGCCGACGCGGATGGTCCCACCAAGTACGTGCGGCTGATGACGCCGTGGCGCAAACCCTATCCGTCAAAGGACGGCTGGGTCGCGATCCTGCCCTATGACAACCGGCAATGGGCCGTGGTGCTGGAGGCTGCGGGCCGCAAGGACCTGGTCGATCATCCGCACTTCAACAGTTTCGCCGCGCGGCAGACCCATATCGAGGAAGTCTATTCCACCCTGTCGGAGCTGGCCGGGGCGCTGACCACCGACGAATGGCTGGCGCGGCTGGAACCGCACGGCATTCCCTGCACCCGCGTCAACACGCCGGAGGAACTGCTGGTGGACCCGCATCTGGATCAGGTCGGGTTCTGGCAACGCTACGAACATCCGACGGAGGGCGAACTGCGCACCATGAAGTTCCCGGTGAACTTCCAGCGCAGTCCCGTTTCCGTCCGTCGCCACACCCCGCACCTGGGCGAACAGACGCGGGAGGTTCTGACTGAACTCGGCTACGATGAGAGCACCATCGAGAACATGCTCGCCGCCGGTGCCGCGCGGGAGAAAAAGGAAGTGAAGGTCTGAAACGATGAAACTACTGGGACATGGATTCTACTGGCAGGACTGGTCGGTCGGCTGGGCCTTCAGGACGCAGACCCGCACCATTCGCGGCGAGGACGTGACCGGTTTCACCGGCATGGTCGGCATGACGGAGGAACTGTTCACCAGCGACTGGTACCTGGAGGAGCACACGAGCTTCACCGGACGGTTGGTCCCTGGCGCGCTGGTCATGTCGATGGCGGAGGGGCTGGTCATTCCGGCGACCATCGCGCGCACCGGCCTCGCCTTCCTCGGCTGCCAGGTCAATGTCACCGGCCCGACCTATGCGGGTGACACGATCCACGTCGAGGGCGTGGTGACGGAGATCAAGCAGGCCAGCAAGGGCAACCGGGCGCTGGTCCGCACAGACAACAAGGTGATCAACCAGAACGGCGACGTGGTCATGACCTACGACCCGCTGCGCATGATGAAGGGTGATCCGAAATTCGACTGAGCCGATGAGCACATGAGCAGATGAGCGCACTCAGCCAGGCACTGCAGGACCTGTCGTCCACCGAGCGGGTGGTGGTGGCGCTGGTCGGTGTCGTCTGCGTACATCTGTTCGTGCGGCTGCTGCGCCATGGCAGTACCCGCGTCATGCGCAGTCAGGTTGCCCGGCGCTCCACCAAGGCGGTGACGCTGATCAGCCTGATTTCCAGCAGCATCGTCTTCGCGCTCTATTTCGCCGCCTTCGGATTCGTGCTGACCGAATCCGGTGTACCGCTGTCCACCTATGTTGCCAGTGCCTCTATCATCGGGCTGGCCGTTGCCTTCGGTTCGCAGGGCATCGTTCAGGACGTGGTCAGCGGCGTGACCATCATCTTCACCGACCTGTTCGACATCGGCGACGTGATCGAGGTCAGTGGCCAGGTCGGTGTCGTGGAACGCTTCGGCATGCGCTTCACGGTGTTGCGCAACCCGTTGGGGGCGGAAGTGTTCGTGCCCAACCGCTCCATCGTCAATGTCATCTGCTATCCGCGCGGCTATGTGCGCTGCTTCGTCGACTTCTCCCTGCCCGAGGACAAGGAACTGGCGGAGAGGATGGAGGCGGAAGTACGGGTAATGACCGAGGCCGCTATCGAACAGTATCCGGGTATCTTCCGCGCCGCGCCGGAGGTGCTGGACCGCCTGACCACGCGCGCCGGGCGCAGTTTCCTGCGCATGAAGTTCCGGATATGGCCCGGCCGTGGTGCGCCGCTGGAGGGGCCGTTCCGTCAGGAGCTGATCCAGGTGGCTAAGCGCATCCAGCCAGACTACGCGGACTGGATGGTCGCCGTGAATTTCGAGGTCGAGCGCTATACCCCGCCCCGCAGCAGACGCGTGATGCAGGATTGATCCGGACTTGACGATTCTGGACCAATTGGTCTATTTCTGGATCAATCAGTCCAGAGAGCATCATCATGCATCCCATCGACGACCTGCTTGCAGGCAAGCAGAATTCAGGAAACCGGGCGGCCCCGACGCGGGACCGGCTGATCCGGGCATTCACCGATCTTGTCCAGCAACGCGGCTATGCGGCAGTCGGGACAGCGGAGGTACTGAAGGTCGCATCCGCGCCGCGCGGCTCGCTCTACCACCATTTCCCCTCGGGCAAGTCCGGGCTGGCTGTCGCAGCGGTGGAGTACATGGCGGAGGCGGTCACGGATGCCCTGCATCGCGCGACGACGGGCCGGCGAACGCTGCCCGTTCTGCTGCGCGGCATGGCCAGCGCACGCGCCGCATGGCTGAAACGCACGGGCTGGTCTGAGGGGCCGCTGCTGACCGTCCTCTCCAATGAGGTCGTGCCGCACGAACCAGATATTGCCGAGGCGCTGAAAGTGGGCAGCGCAGCGATCAACAGCGCCTTCACGGACCTGTTCATGGCCCGCGGGTTCGCGCCGGACACCGCCTGGCGCAACGCCCACATGACCCGGTCGCTGCTGGACGGTGCCATGACGCTGTCGCGCGCCGCACGGTCGACGGATGCCCTGCTGGAAGCAGGCGACTTCCTCGCCACACGACTTGCCGATCCAGCCAACAGAGGAGCCTGACATGACACTGGCCTCAACAAGCGATGTGCCGGAAGGCTTCCTGCCACATTTCCGCAAGAGTCCGCTGACCGATCCGTGGGAGCCGCTCTATTCGCAGGTCACCGATGACACGGTAGTCATCGGGCTGCGCGCGGGGGAACAGCACTGCAACGGTCGCGGTTTCGTGCATGGCGGCCTGATCTCCGCCCTCGCCGACAATGCGCTGGGTCACTCATGTCGCCAGCGGCGCAACGACGGCAGCAGCCTGGTGACGATCACGCTGAACCTGGAGTTCGTGCAGAGCGCCCAGATCGGCCAGTGGCTGGAATTCCGCCCGATCTACATCAAGTCCGGCGGCAAGGTGGACATTGCCCAGGGCCAGGTCACGGCAGACGGCGAACCCTGCGCACTGGTCTCCGCGACCTTCCGCGTGTTGCAGGCCCGGAAGGCCGCCTGACTGCGCACCCCGCAGGATTTCCAAAACCGCCGTAACCCCCTATCGTGGCCTTGCGCCACAGTGCGCGCGTGGGGGGAATCGGATGAGCGGCAAATGGCGATCAGTGCTGCTGCTGGCACTGGCGGAAGTGCTGACGCTGAGCGTCTGGTTCTCCGGCGCGGCAACCCTGCCCGCGATCCGGGCGGAAACGGAAATCACCTCCCTGCAGGCATCGCTCTATACATCGATGCTCAGCGTCGGCTTCGTCACCGGCACGCTGATCAGCGCCATCCTGGGCCTCGCCGACCGCTGGCGGCCACAGTCCTTCTTCGGCGCATCGGCCGTCATTGCCTGCACGGCCAACGCCTCCCTGATCTGGATCGATCCGGCCTCCCCCCTGGTGCCCGTGCTGCGGTTCTGCATCGGGGTCAGCATGGCCGGGCTGTACCCCGTCGGCATGAAGATGATCGCGACCTGGGCCAAGGCGGACATGGGGCTGCTGACCGGACTGCTGGTCGGCGCCCTTACGCTCGGGTCCGGCGCACCGCATCTGGCGCAGGCCTTCCTCGCCGGGATCGACTGGCGGCTGACGCTGGGGGTGACAAGCGCGGCGGCGCTGACCGGCGGTGTGCTGGTGCAGTTCATGGCGCTCGGCCCCAACGCCATGCGCCGCGCCGCCTTCAAGCCATCCGCGGTGCTGGAGGCCTGGCGTAACCGCGCCCTGCGCCTCGCAAATTTCGGCTATTTCGGCCACATGTGGGAACTCTATGCGGTCTGGGGCTGGATGGTGGTGTTCCTCAATGCCTCCTTCAGCCGCTGGTACGGAGCAGGCGACCCGCGCGTCGGGCTGAACGCGTCACTGCTGACCTTCGGCGTGCTGGGGGCCGGTGCCATCGGTGCGCTGCTCGGCGGCTGGCTTGCCGACCGGATCGGGCGCACGGCAGTCACCATGTCCGCCATGGGTCTCAGTGCCGGATGCTGTCTGGTCGCCGGGTTCCTGTTCGGCGGCCCGCCATGGATCCTGGCCCTGTTCTGCCTGTTCTGGGGCGTGGTGGTGATCGCCGATTCGGCGCAGTTCTCCTCCAGCGTCATGGAACTGGCGGACCCGGAGCGGGTCGGCACCATGGTCACGGCCCAGACCTGCATCGGTTTCCTGCTGACCCTGATCCCCATCCACATGCTGCCGGAAGTGGTCGCGCTGATCGGTTGGGAGTGGGCCTTCTGGACCATCGCCGTCGGGCCGCTGCTGGGCTTCCTCGCCATGGCCCGCCTGCGTGCACACCCGGATGCCGTGAAGATCGCGGGCGGGCGACGGTAGAAGCGATCGTCAGTCCGTCAGGGTGTAGGCCCGGTCATTGCCGAGTGACGGCACCGACTGCCGCGACGAGGTGACCTTCGCCAGGTCGATCTCGGCGGTGACATAGCCGGTATCGCTTCCGGCATCGGCCAGCACCACGCCCCAGGGATCGACGATCAGGGAATGGCCATAGGTCTCCCGGCCACCGTCATGGGCGCCGGTCTGGGCCGCGGCGATGACGAAGCAACCGTTCTCGATCGCGCGGGCGCGCAGCAGCACATGCCAGTGCGCCTTGCCGGTCTCCGCCGTGAAGGCGGACGGCATGGTCAGCACCTCCGCCCCCGCCTTGGCGAGATCACGGTAGAGGTGGGGAAAGCGCATGTCGTAGCAGATGGTCATGCCGAGCTTCATGGCCGCATCGTCGGTAACGGGCACATCGATCACGTTCACCCGTTCCCCCGGCTGGTAGGCGCGCGATTCCATGAACTTCTGCCCGGAGGGCAGTTCCACGTCGAACATGTGGATCTTGTCGTAGCGGTTGGCGATGGCCCCGTCCGGCGCGATCAGGAAGGACCGGTTGGCGAGCCGCTCCCCCTCCCCCTTCAGCGCCAGGGAGCCGATGTTGATCCAGACTCCCAACCGTGCTGCCAGTTCGCGGTAGGCCTTCAGGGAAGGGTCATCCGCCTCCGCATGGGTATTGGCCATGGTGTCGGTACGGCGGCGGTAGATGAAATTGCTCACCTCCGGCGTCTGGATGTAACTGGCGCCATCGGCGGCGGCCTGTTCGATCCAGCCCGTGCAGGCGCTCAGGTTGGCTTCCCAGTCGGTGCCGGTGTTCGGCTGGATGCAGGCGGCAAGGAAGGCCCCGCTCACGCCGCACCCTGCAGCAGCGGATCAAGACGCCCGGCCTCATCCAGCGCTTCCATGTCATCGAAGCCGCCGACATGGGTCTCGCCGATGAAGATCTGAGGCACCGTGCGGCGGCCCGAGCGCTGGATCATCTCGTCACGCTTGCCCGCCGTGAACATCACGTCGATCTCCTCGTAGCTCACGCCCTTGCGGTCCAGCAGCTTCTTGGCGCGGTAGCAATAGGGGCAGAGACCAGTGGTGTAGAGGACAACGTTGCTCATGATGCGGCTCTCCTTCGTGAAGGTCGCCGGTCAGCTTTCCGGCGGAACCTGTTTAGCTCATATCGACTGTATATGGGTCGCGTGTCCAGTCCGGACAACGCGGGCGATCCCCAGCACCGTGATCTCCGCCGCACCCGCGCGCTTCAGGACCCGGGCACATTCGGTGACGGTCGCTCCGGTGGTGATCACATCATCGACCAGTACCACGTGCGCCCCGGAAACGCGCCCCTTGTGCGCCGGATTGACGGCAAAGGCACCACGCAGGTTGCGCCGCCGCCCCGCACCGCTCAACCCGCCCTGGGTGCGGGTGGCGCGAGTGCGCAGCATCAGGTCAGGCACGCCCGGCACCCCGGCATCGCGGGCCAGCAGATCCGCGACCAGTGTCGCCTGGTTGTAGCGTCGATGCAGCAGGCGGCGCGGATGCAGTGGCACCCCGGTGACCATGTCGGCATGCGCCAGCCAGGGCTGACCGGCGCGCGCCACCAGCCGGGCCAGCCCGACGGCACGGTCTGCCCGGTCCCCATGCTTGAACCCCAGCAGCGCGTCGCGGATGCGATCGCCGTAGCGGGCAGCGGCGCGGGCACGTGTGAAGGGCGGCGGGTCGGCTGCACAGGCACCACAGATCCGCTCCGGCGCACCAGCGAACTCGAACGGCAGGCCACAGATGGCACACAGCGGATTCCCGATCAGGTCAATCTGGCCGAAACAGCGCGGGCACAGCCGACCCGGCTCCGCCACCTGCCGGTCACAGGCAAGGCATTGCGGCGGCAACAGCAGGTCCAGCGCCCTGCGCGCCCACTGTCTCGCCCCTGCCCTGATCGCGGCCTGCTCCATCCGGCGATTGTCCGACAGGGGCAGGATGGTTGCAACGCATGACGCCGGGCGGCATATGCTGCATGGCATGAGCACGGTTCCCGAAGGCATGGACGTATTCGACCGCAGGCTGCACCGGCAACACCGGGCGCGGGCAGCGGCGGATTTCGGTGCGCACGATTTCCTGTTTCAGGAAGTCGCCGAACGGCTGTCCGACCGTCTGATGGATGTGGACCGGACCTTCGCGCGGGCACTGGTCGTCGGCGGACGTGGTGGCCTGCCGCCGGAACTGATCGGTGCGGGGCGCAAGGTCGAAAGCGCGGTCACGATGGATCTTGCACCTGCCTTCGCCGCCCCCGGACCGGCGCTGGTGGGCGACGAGGAGTTCCTGCCGATTGCCGAGGCGTCGGTCGATCTGGTCTTCAGCGTACTGTCACTGCACTGGGTCAATGACCTGCCGGGCGCGCTGGTCCAGATGCGCCGGGCGCTGAAACCGGACGGGCTGCTGCTGGTCGCGATCCTGGGTGGCGACACCCTGTTCGAACTGCGCCAATCGCTGATGGAGGCGGAAATGGAGGTCGAGAACGGTGTCAGCCCACGGGTATCACCGTTCGCCGATGTCCGCGATGCCGGCGCCCTGCTGCAGCGCGCAGGTTTTGCCCTGCCGGTCACTGACAGCGACACGATCACGGTCAGCTATGGCAATCCGTTCCGTCTGCTGCAGGATCTGCGCGGCATGGGGGAGCAGAACGTGGTTCACCAGCGTCGCCACACCTTCCTGCGCCGGGAGACCCTGATGCGCGCCATGGCCCTCTACGGGGAGAAGTTTGCAGGTCCGGATGGTCGGGTCCCGGCAACGTTCCAGGTCATCCAGATGACCGGCTGGACCCCTGATCCTTCGCAGCAGCAACCCCTGCGACCGGGAAGCGCCGTGACGCGTCTGGCAGAGGCCCTGGGCGACAAGGAAACCAAGATATGAGCGTGAAGCGGATCGTGGCGAACATCGCGACCGAAACCCCCGGCGATGCAGAAGCCTTCTACGGCGACCTTCTGGGACTGGTGAAGGTTATGGATCAGGGCTGGATCAGCACCTTCGCCACCGCGCCGGGTTCGCCACAACAGGTCAGTTTCGCGTCAGAAGGCGGCTCCGGCACGCCGGTTCCGGACCTGTCGATCGAAGTGGAGGACCTGGGCGGGCTGCACCGGCGCATGGTCGAAGCAGGCGTCAGGATCGAATATGGTCCCGTGACGGAACCATGGGGTGTCAGGCGGTTCTTTGTCCGCGACCCCTTCGGCAGGCTGCTCAATATCCTGTCACACGTGGAGTGAGCCCCAACGCGCCTTCCGTCCGCGCAACTGGTCCGCGCCTTCAGTCAGCGACTTTGGGGTTCAGCCTGACCTCCCGCGCCAGCAAGCCCTTCTTGCTGCGCTGAACCATCACCCGCAGGCTTTCTCCCGGCTGCACGACGGTCAGGCCAACGCGGCGCAGGGTCTCGATGTGAATGAAGACATCCGGATCATCCTCGCTGATGCTGAGGAAGCCGTATCCGCGAATCCGGTTGAACCATTTCACCGTGGCGACATGTTCCTCCAGCGGCGAATCATCATTCGCGCCAGGTCCGCGGCTGCGATCAGGGGAGGCGGTTTCGACGTCGGACGGGTGTCCGCCAGGTGCGACGGCGGCGCTGCCTGCCTGCATCTGCTGCGGTGTCTGATCGATCGTCTCCCGATTGGCAGGGCGGACCTGCAGCACGGTCTGCGCCTGCAGGCCGCGCGGGCCTTCCGTGGCCTCGCACCAGATCTCCGCACCCTCGTCAATGAAGGAAAGTCCGGCCTTGCGCAGGCAGGAAAGATGCAGGAACACGTCCCGCCCGTCCGATGCCGTGACGAAGCCGTAACCCTTTACGTAATTGAACCACTTGAGGTGACCACGCACTTCCAGCGCAGCCGCATCTTCCGTGCGTTCACCTGCCTCATTCCCCCACATCGCGCTTCCATCTGCCTGTTACGCTTTTCTTTCAGGCTAACAGTCCGGTGCCGTCGCGACAAACAATACCGTGATCACCATCACGCCCCGGCGCCGCTGTTGCGCGACTGCCTGTCGTCAAGCTAGGTTGCGCCAGACGAAACGTCGGGCCGATAACAAGACGTCAGGAGGGGGCATTCGTGGGTCGAGCTCTGGGATTGCTGGTCTTTCTGGCCGCGACATGGCTCCTGTTGTCGGGCATCTACGATCACTCACTGCTGTTCTGGCTCGGCGCGGCGTCCTGCCTGCTGTGCGTCCTGGTCTCATGGCGTATGGACGTGGTGGATCACGAAGGCACGCCGCTGGAACTGGGCTGGCGCATCATTGCCTACTGGCCCTGGCTGTTCATCGAGATCGTGAAGGCAAACATCGACGTCATCCGCCGCCTGCTGCGTGCCAATCCCGATATTTCTCCCACGCTCGTGCGCTCCCAGACGATGCAGCGCACCGATCTCGGCCGGGTCATCTACGCCAACTCGATCACCCTGACGCCGGGGACCCTGTCCATCGATATCGACGACGGCAAGGGCATCCTGGTCCACGCCCTGTCGCGGGAGGGGGCGGAAGGCGTATTGAGCGATGACATGAACCGTCGCTGTGCCGGACTGGAGAGCGACCGACTGCATCGCCGCGCGCAGGAGGATCAGACACCATGATCTACGGAGTTGCCGCACTGGGACTGCTCGTCGCGATGCTGTTTGCCATCATCCGCGCGCTGCTGGGTCCCACCCTGATGGACCGTGTCATGGCCGCCAACATGTTCGGCACCAAGACCGTGCTGCTGCTGGCGGTTCTCGGCTATCTGGCGGGTCGGCCCGAGTTTCTCGACCTGGCACTTGTCTACGCCCTGATGAACTTCATCAGCATCATCGCCGTGCTGAAGTACTTCCGTTACCGCGACCTTGGCCAGTCCCGGGTGCGGTCATGATGGACTGGCCTGTCATTGCCTCCGGTGTGCTGGTGATCTCCGGCGCGTTTCTGACGATCGTGGGTGCCTATGGCACGCTGCGCCTGCCGGACATCTACACCCGCCTGCATGCGGCCAGCATCACCGACACGCTCGCCACCTTCCTGATTCTTGCCGGACTGGCCGTGCCGTCGCTGGTCGCCGGTGAATGGCTGATCGCGGTCAAGCTGCTGTTCGTCCTGATCTTTCTCTGGTTCACCAGCCCCATCGCGTCCTACTCCATCGGACACGCTGCGTTCTTTGCCGCTCAGAAACCGAAGCTGGATCATGACCTGACCGATGGCGAAGGGGGCACGGCATGAGCGTCGGCGACTGGGAAGCCCTGATCAACGTTGTCCTGCTGGGCCTGCTGCTGGTGGTGACCTTTGGCATCATCCGGCTGCGCAACCTGTTCGGTGTCGTGATGCTGGCCGGTATCTACAGCCTGCTGATGGCCATGGTCTTCACGCTGCTGGATGCGGTCGATGTCGCCTTCACGGAAGCGGCAGTGGGTGCCGGCGTCTCCACGATCCTGTCACTGGGAACCCTGGCCCTGATCGACAGCCGGCGGGAGAAGATCCCCTTCCGGTTCCAGTTCACGCCGATGCTCGTTGCGCTGGTCACAGGCGCCGTGCTGCTCTGGGGCATGCAGGACATGCCGGCGGTCGGCGCGGCGGACGCGCCCAATCAGATCCATGTCGCGCCCTACTACATCGAACAGACCCCGGTGGAGATCGATGTGCCCAATCTCGTCACTGCCGTCCTCGCAAGCTATCGCGGCTTCGATACGCTGGGGGAAGTCACGGTGATCTTCACGGCGGGAATCGGCGTGATGTTGCTGCTCTCCTCGATGCCGGTCGTCGGCGCACATCGGCGCAGGCGGCGCGATGATGACGGTCAGGAGAATGACACCTGATGATTGAACATCTGGTTCCACGCATCCTGGCCAAGCTACTGATTCCATTCATTCTCCTGTTTGGGCTCTATGTCCAGTTCCATGGCGACTTCGGGCCCGGAGGCGGCTTCCAGGCCGGAGTGATCTTCGCGGCAGGCATCATCCTCTATGCGCTGATCTACGGTCTCGACCGGGCGCGCAGCGTCGTCACACCGGGTCTGGTGTCCTTCCTGGTCGCGCTCGGCCTCCTCATCTATGCGGGGGTAGGTGTCGCAACGCTGCTGCTGGGGGCCGAGTTCCTGAACTACAACGCGCTGGACAGCCACGATCCGGTACATGGCCAGCACCTGGGCATCCTGATCATCGAGTTCGGGGTCGGCGTGACCGTTGCCGCCGTCATGATCACGATCTTCTATCAGTTCGCGGGACGTCTGAAGATCACGCGCGAACTGGAATGCGACGAGACCGATGACGCGGATGAGGAAGAAATGACGGGGTCGCCGCGATGATGGAGTGGCTCGGTCAGTTCAACTATTACGTCTTCGCGATCCTGATGACGGCCGGGGTCTATATCGCGATGAGCCGTGGCAACCTGGTGAAGAAGGTGGTCGGCCTGAACATCTTCCAGGCCAGCGTCTTCCTGCTCTACATCAGCTCCGGCAAGATCTGGGGCGGCACCGCACCGATCCTGGGGGATGGCCTGACGCAGCCGATCTCCAATCCGCTGCCGCACGTGCTGATCCTGACTGCCATTGTCGTGGGCGTCGCCACGACCTCCATCGGGCTGGCCCTGATCGTGCGCATCAAGGAAGCCTATGGCACCGTCGAGGAAGACGAGATTGCCGAGGCCGAGGCGCTCTACGAGGAAGAACTGATCCGGGCGGAAGAGGCAGAGGCATGAGTACCGCCGCCAACGCCGGGTTCAGCCTGATGGCCAACCTGCCCGCGCTGCAGGTCGTGGTGCCCATGGTCGCGGCCCCGATCTGTACCTTCCTGCGGTTCCGCAACGGTCCCTGGGCGTTTGCCCTGCTGGTCAGCGCCGCGACGTTCTGGATCTCCGCCAACCTGCTTATGCAGGTGCTGGGCGGGGACGTGATCTCCTACGAAATGGGTGGCTGGGCGCCGCCCTTCGGCATCGAGTACCGGGTCGACACGATCAATGCCTTCGTGCTGCTGATCGTCAGCGGTGTCTCCCTGATCGCCCTGCCCTACGCGCTGCGGTCGGTGGAGCGGGAAGTGCCCCGCGACAAGCATCACCTGTTCTATGCGGCCTGGCTGCTGTGCCTTTGCGGGATGCTGGGCATCACGATCACCGGCGATGCCTTCAACATCTTCGTCTTCCTGGAGATATCCTCGCTCTCCACCTACATGCTGCTGGCCTCCGGCCGTGATCCGCGGGCACTGACGGCGGCATTCCAGTATCTGGTGCTGGGCACACTTGGCGCGACATTCATCCTGATCGGTGTCGGCCTGCTCTACATCATGACCGGCACCCTGAACATCGCCGACCTGGCCGAACGCCTCGGCCCCGTCTCCGACACCACATCAGTCAGGGCTGCAGCCGCCTTCCTGACGGTGGGCATTGCGCTGAAGTTCGCCCTGTTCCCGGCGCATTTCTGGCTGCCGAACGGCTATGCCTACAGCCCCAGCGCGGTCGGTGTGTTCCTGTCGGCGACAGCGACCAAGGTCTCGATCTACGTGCTGTTGCGGTTCCAGTTCACTGTCTTCGGCGACATCCCCGCCTTCGCCGAGCTGGATTTCGCCACCCTGCTGCTGCCTTTCGCGGTCGTGGCCTTCCTCGTCGGCTCGACCGTCGCGATCTTCCAGACAGACCTGAAACGCCTGCTCGCCTGGTCGTCCATCGCGCAGATCGGCTACATGGTGGCCGGCATCGGTCTCGGCGGCATCGATGGCCTGACTGCCGGTATCGTGCACCTGTTCAACCATGCGGTCACGAAGGCGGCCCTGTTCATGGCCGCAGGCGCGATCTTCCTGCGCGTCGGGTCGATGCATATCGACAAGCTGGCCGGGATCGGCAAGACCATGCCCTTCACCACGCTGGCCTTCGTTCTGGCAGGTCTCAGCCTGATCGGCGTTCCGACAACCGTCGGCTTCATCTCAAAATGGTACCTGATCCTGGCGGCACTGCAGCACGGCGCGACGGGCTACGCCATTGCCGCCCTGGTGCTCGCCAGCTCGCTGCTCGCCGTGATCTATGTCTGGCGCGTCGTGGAGGTGGCCTATTTCCGCGAACCTGCCACCAATCACGAAGTCACGGAGGCGCCGCTGTCGATGCTGCTGCCGCTATGGGCGCTGACCATCGGCTGCTTCTATTTCGGGCTGGAGACCGGATATTCCGTTGATATTGCCCGTGCCGCCGCGCAGTCGCTGCTGGGGGTCACGCCATGAGCATCGAGACCCATATCCAGCTTGCACTGCTGATTCCGATCATCGGCCTGGTCGGCATCGTGCTGACCGGACGCATTCCGAACCTGCGGGAAGCGGTGACGCTGGTCACCGCCACGGCCAACGCGATCAACGTCTGGTCGATCTTTCCCGCGATCCAGGCCGGCGCACGCCCGTCGGTCACGCTGTTCGAACTGCTGCCCGGCCTGACAATCAACTTCACGGTGGAACCGCTGGGGATGATGTTCGCCGCCATCGCATCGACGCTGTGGATCGTCAATTCGATCTATTCCATCGGTTACATGCGCGGCAACAAGGAGACCAACCAGACCCGGTTCTACGCCTGTTTCGCCCTGTCGATCAGTGCCGCCATCGGCATCGCCTTCGCAGGCAACCTGCTGACCCTGTTCATCTTCTACGAGATCCTGACGCTGTCGACCTATCCACTGGTGGTGCACAAGGGGACGGAGGACGCGAAGCGTGGCGGCCGCACCTATCTCGGCATCCTGATTGCCACCTCCATCGGCCTGCAACTGCCGGCGATCATCTGGACGTGGAACCTGACCGGAACCCTGGACTTCGTTCCGGGCGGAACCTTGACCGGCAAGGTGCAGGGGCTGTCGGCGGGGCTGCTGCTGGCGCTCTACATGTATGGTGTCGGCAAGGCGGCGCTGATGCCGATCCACAAGTGGCTTCCCGCGGCCATGGTCGCGCCCACGCCGGTGTCCGCGCTGCTGCATGCGGTGGCGGTGGTGAAGGCCGGTGTCTTCACGGTCATCAAGATCATTGTCTATGTCTTCGGTCTGGAGCTGATCACGACGGAGAGCGCCACCAACTGGCTGATCTATGCCGCCGCGATCACTCTCACTCTCGCAAGCCTGATCGCCATGAACCAGGACAACCTGAAACGCAGGCTGGCCTATTCGACAGTGAGCCAGCTTTCCTACGTCATCCTGGGCGCTGCGCTGGGTACGGCGATGGGCGTGGTCGGTGGCGGCATGCACATCGCCATGCACGCCGCGGGCAAGATCACGCTGTTCTTCTGTGCCGGTGCAATCTACGTCGCGCTGCACAAGACCGAGATCTCCGACATGAAGGGGATCGGGCGGATCATGCCGGTCACTGTCTTCTGTTTCATGATCGGGGCACTGTCGGTCATCGGCATTCCGCCGCTGGGCGGATCATGGTCGAAGTTCCTGCTGATGGTGGGCGCCGCGGATGCCGGGTTCCAGTTCATCATCGGGGTACTGATCCTGAGTTCGCTGCTGAATGTCGCCTATCTGATGCCGATCCCGCTGCGCGGCTTCCTGCTGAAACCCGCCGGAGCCGGTGACGGGCCGGTGAAGGTGCAGGAGGCACCGCTGCCCTGCGTCATCGCCATCTGCATCACGGCAGCACTGACCGTCGTGCTGTTCTTCATGGCGCAGGAGATCTTCGACTTCCTGTTGCCCATCACCATGACCGGAGGCGGCCAATGAGCGCGTCACCCGATTTCAGGGAGCCGGAGAAGTATGCCCTGGACCGTCCGGCGGTGGTGCGGCGGCTCTATCATGTGCTGATCGGCCTCTGCGTGCTGCTGGGGCTGGCGGACATCGCGGACATGCTCTGGCACGTCTATCACAAGCACGGCTATTTCGATGTCGAGTATCTGCCGAACTTCTACGGCTTCTTCGGCCTGCTGGGATGCATCGTTCTGGTGCAGCTTTCGAAGCTGCTGCGCAAGGCCGTGATGCGGGATGAGGACTATTACGACGATGATGTGGACTGACCTGCCGCCAGGACTGATCCTGCTGCTCGGCGGTGTCCTCGCCGCCGTGCTGCCGCACCATGGGCGCAAGGCCCTGATGCTGGTGCTGCCGTTTGTCGGGTTCTGGCAACTGATCGACGTGCCGAACGGCGACCATGCGGTCGTGAGCCTGTTCGGTGCCGAACTGGTCGGCAGCCGCATCGACAGCCTGTCGCTGGTCTGGGGCTACATCTTCTACATCGCGGCCCTGATTGCGGGCATCTTCCACCTGCATGTGCGTGACCGCATGCAGGATGTGGCGGCGCTGACCTACATGGGTTCCGCCGTTGGCGCCGTCTTCGCGGGCGACCTGATCAGCCTGTTCATCTACTGGGAACTGACGGCTGTCACCTCCGTCTTCCTGATCTTCGCCAACCGCACCAACGCCGGTTTCCGCGCCGGTATCCGCTATCTGATCGTGCAGATCGCCTCCGGCGTGCTGCTGCTGGGCGGGCTGATCCTCCACTGGCGCGGCACGGGATCGGTCGAGTTCGGCAACATCGGCATCGACGCGCCGGGCGGACTGCTGATCTTCCTGGGCTTCGGTATCAAGGCTGCCTTCCCGCTGCTGCACAACTGGCTGCAGGATTCCTATCCGCAGGCGACGGTGACGGGCACGGTGATCCTGTCGGCCTTCACCACCAAGATGGCGATCTATACCCTGGCGCGCGGCTTCCCGGGGCAGGAGGAACTGATCTGGATCGGCGTGGTCATGACCGCGTTCCCGATCTTCTACGCGCTGGTGGAAAACGACCTGCGCAAGGTGCTGGCCTACAGCCTGAACAACCAGCTCGGCTTCATGGTGATCGGCATCGGCATCGGCACGGAACTGGCGCTGAACGGTGCCGCGGCCCAGGCATTCTCCCACATCCTCTACAAGGGGCTTCTGTTCATGACGATGGGCGCGGTCCTGTACCGGGTCGGCACCGTCAAGGCGACGGAACTCGGCGGGCTCTACAAGTCCATGCCGATGACGGCCGGATTCTGCATCGTCGGCGCGGCCTCCATGGCGTTCCCGCTGTTCTCCGGCTTCGTTTCGAAGTCGCTCATCATCTCGGCAGCAGCCGGGGAAGGCATGTGGTTCGTCTGGGCGATGCTGCTTTTCGCCTCTGTCGGCGTATTCGTCACCACGGGCATCAAGATCCCTTACTTCGCGTTCTTCGCCTGGCCGAAGCAGACGCAGAAGACCTGCAACGAGGCTCCGTTCAACATGCTGCTGGCGATGGGTGTCTCCGCCGCCCTCTGCATCGGCATCGGCCTCTTCCCGGGCTACCTTTACGACATCCTGCCCTACCAGACGGACTACGAGCCCTATACCGGCTCCCACATCGTGACGCAGATGCAGTTGCTGCTGTTCTCGGGGCTGGGTGTCGCGTGGCTGATGCGGACAGGCCTCTACCCGGCCGAGATGCGCTCGACCCTGCTGGACAGCGACTGGATCTTCCGCCGCGCCCTGCACCGGGTCTGGCGCGCGACAGTGGAATGGGGCACGGAGACTTCCGGGGCACTGACGGGTGGCATGCGCGGCTGGGTCAATACCGTGATCGGGGTCGCCGGACGACTGGGGGGTCCCGGCGGGCTGGTCAGCCAGACATCGAAGCCCGGCACCGGCGTATTCTGGCTCACCGCGATGCTGGGCCTGTACCTGCTGGTCTTCGGACTCTGACGCTCAGAGGTCGTCCAGCCGACCGAGAATGCGCTCAGCGCTGGATCGAAGGGCCACCCGCGTATCCTCCTTCATCCGGTCCCAGGTACTGTAGACCGGGCCGAGGCGCGGATTGCCCCGCAGCGTGTCCGCGTTGCGGGCAAGGAAATCCCAGTACAGCGCGTTGAAGGGGCAAGCACCCTCCCCCGTCCTCTGTTTCACGCTGTAGGTGCAACTGCCGCAATAGTCCGACATGCGGTCGATGTAGCTGCCGCTGGCAGCATAGGGTTTCGATCCCAGCAGCCCCCCGTCCGCGAACTGGCTCATGCCCAGCGTGTTCGGCAGTTCGACCCACTCGAAGGCATCGGCATAGACCGACAGGTACCATTCATGCACCTGCTGAGGTCGAATCCCCGCGAGCAAGGCGAAGGTGCCCGTGACCATCAGGCGCTGGATATGGTGCGCGTAGGCCTGTCGCCTTGTCTGGTCGATCGCGGCACGAACACATGCCATCCTGGTCTCACCGGTCCAGTAGAAGGCAGGCAGATCCCGCGTCGCATTCAGGTGATTCATCTCCGCATAGTCCGGCATCTTCAGCCAGTAGATGCCCCGCACATATTCCCGCCAGCCAATGATCTGGCGGATGAACCCCTCGGCAGCGTTCAGCGGCACGTCGCCATTCCGCCAGGCCCTTTCCACGCGCTGACAGAGATCCAGCGGATCAAGCAGCCCGACATTGATGCAGGGCGACAGCACGGAGTGATACAGGAAGTCCTCTCCCAGCAGCATCGCGTCCTGATAGTCGCCGAAATGCGGCAGGGCCTCATCCAGAAAGCGGTCGCGCGCCTGCTCTGCCTTCTCCCGCGTCACGGCAAACCAGAACGGTTCCAGATCACCGAACCCATCAGGAAACCGTTCCGCCACCAGTTGCAGCACCGTCTTCGTCATGTCGTCGGCGCGGGCCTGCCGGGGACGGGGCATGAAAAGGTCGGTCTCGGCAGGCTTCCGGTTCTGCTTGTCGAAGTTCCACTTTCCGCCAGCCGGCTTGTCACCATCCATCAGCAGACCGGTCTTCCTGCGCATCTCGCGATAGAAGCGCTCCATGCGCAACTGCTTGCGGCCAGAGGACCATTCGGCGAATTCCGTGCGGGAGCAGAGGAAGCGATTGTCCGGCAGTACATCGACCGGCAAGCCAAGGCCGTCCGACCAGCCTTCGACCATCTCCGCGACGCGCCATTCCCCTGGCTCCGTCAGCCGTATCCTGTCCGGCGCATGCCGATCAATCGCACGTGCGACCTCGCCCGTGAAGCTGCCTGCGTTGGCCTCGTCATCAAGCTTCACATAGTCGACCTGCCAACCATCCTCGGAAAGCTCCGCCGCGAAGTGGCGCATGGCGGAGAGGATGAAGGCGATCTTCTTGCGGTGATGCGGGACGTAGGTCGTCTCCTCCGCCACTTCCGCCATCAGCACCACATCCCGCGACCTGTCGGCCTCCGCCAGCGCTGGCAGGCCGGAGCTGAGCTGGTCGCCCATGATCAGGATCAGATTCTTCGCAGTCATGGAAAGCCCCTCGCCGGATGAGCTCCTGATACGGCTGTCCACGTCATACGGGTCACTCCGGCGTCGTGGCGGGTTGGCAAGCAACGCTCGCCGGTACAAGAATGCCGCGACACCGACCCGCACAGGAACCTGCACGATGAAACTGCCCGACGGAATCCGGACGCGCGACCTGCCGGGCATCAATGGCCTGGACATGCGGGTGCTGGAGGCAGGGGACCCTGCCGACCCGCTGATGCTGTTGCTGCACGGCTTCCCGGAACTGGCCTGGAGCTGGCGCAAGGTCATGCTGCCGCTCTCGGCACTGGGCTACCATGTGGTGGCACCGGACCAGCGTGGCTATGGCGGCACAACCGGCTGGGACGGTCGCTATGACGGCGACGTGCGGAGCTTCTGCATGATGAACCTGGCGCGCGACATTGTCTGTCTGGTGGCTGCGCTGGGGCAGGATCATGTCGCGGCGCTGGTCGGCCATGATTTCGGCTCCCCCGTTGCCGCGCACTGCGCCCTGCTGAGACCGGACATCTTCCGCTCGGTTGCCCTGATGAGCGCGCCCTATGGCGGACCTCCCGCACCGGACCGGGGTCAGGCGAAGCCCGATCTCGACGCGGCACTGGCCGCTCTCGACCGGCCCCGGAAGCACTATCAGTGGTACTATTCGGAACCGCAGGCAGACCGCGACATGCTGGATGCGCCGCAGGGCCTGCATGATTTCCTGCGTGCCTATTATCACGCGAAGAGTGCCGACTGGCCGGGCAATCGGCCCTTCCCGCTCACTGGCTGGACGGCAGGCGAACTGGCGAAGCTGCCGACCTACTACGTCATGGACCGGGCCGCGACCATGCCGGAGACCGTTGCGCCGGAGATGCCGACGGCGGAACAGGTCGCGACCTGTGACTGGCTGCCGGACGATGAACTCGCGGTCTATGCGGAGACCTTCGCCCGCACCGGTTTCCAGGGTGGTCTGAACTGGTACCGCTGCGCCATCGACCCGAACATCGGCGGCGAGATGGAGCTGTTTCACGGGCGTACCATCGACGTGCCCTGCACCTTCATCGCCGGTGCCTCCGACTGGGGTATCCAGCAGTCTCCCGGCGCGCTCGATGTCATGCAGGGTCCACGCGTGACCAGCGACTTCCGTGGGTTGCACCTGATCGACGGCGCAGGCCACTGGGTGCAGCAGGAACAGCCGGAGGCCGTGGTCGCTGCGCTGACCGGCTTCCTGAACGGCCTCGGGACATGAAGCGCAAGGGCCCCTGGAGCCGCGCGGAGACGGATGCCTTCCTGACCTCGACGACCGTGCCACTGCGTCTGGCAGCCATCACCGAGTCCGGCCGGCCAATGCTGGTGTCCGTCTGGTTCGCGTGGGAAGACGATGCCCTCTGGTGCGCCTCCCCCATGCAGGCCGACATCGTCCGCGCCCTGCGCCACAATGATGCCTGCGCCTTCGAGGTTTCGGTGGAGGCACCGCCCTACTACGGCGTGCGCGGACAGGGCCGTGCGGAGATCCTGCCCGACGGCAAGGACCGGCTGCGCGACCTGCTGATCCGCCACGGTGGCGACCCGGACAGCGACTTCGCGCAATGGCTGCTGGGCCGCGACATCGCCGAAGCCACCTTGCGCATCACCCCCGACCGGCTGACAAGCTGGGACTTCCGGAAGCGCATGGGCAACGCGTTCGGCTGACAGCATTCTCCAATCTGACCATGTTGCGCCGCACAATTGTCGCAGGCCCGTGTCGCGTGTTGACCAGCGAATGTCGCCGCCTAATATCCGCGGCGGGTCACGCCCCCCCAACGGGGCGCTTCGTTCTGGAAGGAACGCCATCATGAAGAAGCCAGAAGTGCGCCCAGCGGCGCCTCATTTCTCGTCCGGTCCCTGCGCCAAGCGCCCCGGATGGTCCCCTGAAATCTATACCGATGCCCCGGTGGGCCGATCCCACCGCGCCGCCATCGGCAAGGCGCGCCTGAAGGAAGTGCTGGACCGCAGCCGCGCCATCCTGGGCCTGCCCGACGACTATCGCATCGCCATCGTTCCCGGTTCCGACACCGGCGCGGTGGAAATGGCCATGTGGTCGCTGCTGGGCCCGCGCCCGGTGGACATGCTGACCTGGGAAAGCTTCGGCGCCGGCTGGGTCACCGATGTGGTGAAACAGCTTCGCCTCGACGACGCACGGGTCATCGAAGCCCCCTATGGGGAGATCGTCGATTTCGCCGATGTCGATTTCGACCATGACGTCGTCTTCACCTGGAACGGCACCACCTCCGGCGTGCGCGTGCCCGACGGCAGCGGCATTCCTGCCGATCGTCAGGGCCTGACCATCTGCGACGCCACCTCCGCCGCCTTTGCCATGGACCTGCCGTGGGACAAGCTGGATGTGGTCACATGGTCCTGGCAGAAGGTGCTGGGCGGTGAGGCCGCGCATGGCATGCTGGTGCTGAGCCCGCGCGCCGTGGAGCGCCTGGAAAGCCACACGCCTGCCTGGCCGATGCCGAAGATCTTCCGCCTGACCAAGGGCGGCAAGATCAATGAGGGCATCTTCAAGGGGGAGACCATCAACACCCCGTCGATGATCGCCGTGGAAGACCAGATCGACGCCCTGCGCTGGGCCGAGTCCGTTGGTGGCCTGTCCGGGCTGATCGCGCGGGCGGACGCCAACACGCAGGTCATCGCCGACTGGGTTGCGGCGTCCGACTGGGCCGCCTTCCTGGCCAGGGACCCGGCGACGCGGTCCACCACCTCCGTCTGCCTGTCCATCACCGATGACTGGTTCACCGGACAGGACGAGAAGGCGCAGGCCGCGATCGCCAAGCGCATCGCGACCCTGCTGGAAGATGAAGGCGTGGCACTGGACATCAACGGCTACCGCGATGCCCCGGCGGGCCTGCGGGTCTGGTGCGGTGCCACCATCGAGGTCTCGGACGTGCAGGCGCTGGTGCCCTGGCTCGACTGGGCCTGGCAGCAGGTCCGCGCCGAGGCGTCCTGACGCGGCCCCGCCCGCTTCCTTTCCAAATCACGTGTACAGCATTCCCCGCCGGCGCGCGGGGAAGACGGAGACAATCCAATGCCCAAGGTCCTGATTTCAGACAAGATGAGCCCCCTCGCCGCGGAAACGTTCAAGCGCATGGGGGTCGACTATGACGAGAAGACCGGCCTCAGCCCCGACGAACTGAAGGCGATCATCGGCGACTATGACGGCCTCGCGATCCGTTCCGCCACCAAGGTGACGGCGGATATCCTGTCGGCGGCGAGCAACCTGAAGGTCATCGGCCGCGCCGGTATCGGTGTCGACAATGTGGACATTCCCGCCGCCACGGCTGCCGGTGTCTGTGTCATGAACACCCCGTTCGGCAACTCCATCACCACTGCCGAACATGCCATCGCCATGATGTTCGCGCTGGCCCGCCAGATCCCGCAGGCCAATGCCTCCACGCATGAGGGCAAGTGGGAGAAGTCGAAGTTCATGGGTGTGGAGCTGACCGGCAAGACCCTGGGCATCATCGGCTGCGGCAACATCGGCGCCATCGCGGCCAGCCGCGCGCTGGGCCTGCGCATGAAGGTGGTGGCCGCCGATCCGTTCCTCAGCCCGGAACGCGCCGCGGAGATCGGCGTCGAGAAGGTGGAACTGGACGAGCTCTATGCCCGCGCCGACTTCATCACCATGCACACGCCGATGACCGACCAGACCCGCAACATGATCAATGCGGAAAGCCTGGCCAAGATGAAGGACGGCGTGCGCATCATCAATTGCGCCCGCGGTGGTCTGATCGTGGAACAGGACCTGAAGGACGCGCTGGACTCGGGCAAGGTCGCAGGCGCGGCGCTGGACGTGTTCCAGACCGAACCGGCGAAGGATAACATCCTCTTCAACCATCCGAACGTGGTGACGACCCCGCATCTGGGCGCCAGCACGACGGAAGCGCAGGTCAATGTGGCGCTGCAGGTTGCGGAGCAGATGGCCGACTTCCTGGTGCATGGCGCGGTCACGAACGCCCTCAACATGGCCTCCGTCACAGCAGAGGAAGCACCGAAGCTGCGCCCCTACATGCAGTTGGCGGAGCAGTTGGGCGCCTTCATGGGCCAGACGGTGCGCACCGGCATCAAGTCGATCCGCATTGCCTATCAGGGCCATGTCGCCACCCTGAACGTGAAGCCGCTGTCAGCCATCGTCATCCAGGGCCTGCTGGCGCCGCTGCTGGACTCGGTCAACATGGTCAATGCGCCGGTGCTGGCCAAGGACCGCAACATCCGCATCGTCGAGGAGCGTGACGAGAACCCCGGCGACTACCAGACCGCCATCCGCGTCTTCGTGGAAACCGGCAGCGGCATCCGCTGCATCGGCGGCACCCTGTTCGCCGGTGAGAAGCCGCGCGTGGTCGAGATCGACAATATCGCCATGGAGGCGGAGATCGGCTCCAACATGCTGTACCTGCGCAACCACGACAAGCCGGGCTTCATCGGCCAGCTCGGCACCCTGCTGGGCGCGGCAGGTGTCAACATCGGCACCTTCCATCTGGGCCGTTCCGGCGCCGGTGGCGATGCCCTGGCCTTCATCGAGGTCGACGGGCCGGTGCCGGAGCAGGTGCTGGGCCAGATCCGCGAACTGAAGGACTACGTGCTGCGGGCCGACTCGCTGAGTTTCTGATCAGGTCGGACCGACATGTGCTGATACTCCCTCCCCCTTGACGGGGGAAGGTCGGGATGGGGGTGAATCGGCGAAGCCGAGACGGCGTTGAATGTTCGTGCTGCAGCCTGCGGCTTCACCCCCATCGACCGCTGCGCGGCCACTTCCCCCGCAAGGGGGGAAGAGAAAAAGAGTCACGCTATCGAGAGCCGCATGCGTTCCCCAGCCAGGGGGATTGCCCCGGCGGGCGCTGCGTGTTGGACTGCGGGCAGCAACCCAACCATGCGGAGCCGCAGCAAGATGATCGTCGAACAGATCTGGACCGGAAACAACTATCGGAACTTCAACTACCTGATCGTCTGCCCGGAAACCGGCGAGGCCATGGCCATCGATCCGCTGGATCACGAGAAATGTCTGGCGAAGGCGAAGGAGAAGGGCTGGCAAATCACCCAGGTCCTGAACACGCATGAACACGGCGATCACACCGGCGGTAACCGTCAGGTCATCGAGGCCACTGGCGCAAAGCTGCTGGCCCACGCCAATGCAAAGGACAGCATCCGCGGCATCGACCGTGGACTGGTGGCGGGTGACGTCATCAAGGTCGGCAAGACGGTAGAGATCGAGGCGCTGGACACTCCCGGTCACACGATGTGCCACATCTGCCTGAAGACCCACACGGACCAGCCGTCCCTGTTCAGCGGCGACACGCTGTTCAACGCAGGGGCCGGCAACTGCCACAACGGCGGCCATCCGGAACAGATGTACGAGACCTTCGCGAAACAGCTCGACACCCTGCCCGACGACACCCTGCTCTATCCGGGACACGAATACCTGATCGGCAACCTGAAATTCACGCTCGACCGGGAACCCGATAACGCCCGCGCGCAGGAACTGCTGTCGGAGGTCGAGAACCAGGACCCGGATCAGGCGCTGGTGACAACGCTGGGGCTGGAAAAGGAAGTGAACACCTTCTTCCGTCTGCGCAGCCGTTCCGTCATCGAGGAACTGCGCAAGAGCTTCCCCGACCTGCCCGACGACCCGACCCCGCGCGAAGTCTTCCTGAAGCTCCGCGAACTGCGCAACAGCTGGTAGGTCATAGACGTGTCGGCGCCTGTCGTTTCAGGTGCCGACGAACGGCCTCGTTCGGAGCCAGGTGGATGGCGAGGTCCAGCGCCACGTCAGCTTCCGCCAGCCGTCCCAGGTCGCGCAGGTAGCGCGCGCGTGTCGCGTGAAACAGGTGATACTCCTGAAGCGCAGCTCCATCCGGGACAGCGGAAAGGCCAGCTTCCGGTCCCGAAACCTGCGCAACCGCAACGGATCGGTTGAGAGCGACGACGGGGTCATCCGAGATCAGGACCAACTGGTCATAATAGTTCAGGATCGATTGCCAGTCCGTATCTGCCCAGCGGGCTGCCAATGCATGCTCGGCCGCTATGCCAGCAAGCAGATGCCAGACAGTCGGTGCCGACGCCCCCTTTGACCGCCCAAGATGCCGCAGACCGGTGCCAATCAGCCGCCCGTCCCAGAGCCCACGATCCTGGTGTTCCAGATCGACGAGTTCACCCACCACCTGCCGGGCGGGCAGACGCGCCGTCAGCAGGTGAAACAGGGCAGCCAGCGCATGAACTTCCGGGGTCGCGGTCGTCGGGTTCCGGGTCAGCACCAGGCTCAGTCGGGTTGCTTCGACACACAGTTCCTCCCTGATCCAGCGGGACTGGTCGTTGCCACCATAGCCCCCGTTGAACAGCAGATAGAGGGTGTTGAGAACCGGTCGCAGCCGCTCGGCAACGTCACCGCCCGGCAGTGCTGTTACCTCGACCGCGCCCAGCTTGCGCAGTCGGGCCTTGCCGCGCGAGATCCGCTGCGCTGCAGTTGCTTCGTCCAGCAGCAGCGCGGCGGCGATCTCCCGCGTGCTGAAGCCGCAGGCCAGCCGCAGGGTCAGGGGGACTGATGTCTCCGGGCCGTTGACCGGATCGCAACAGAGAAACAGCAGGCGCAGTTCCTCGTCCGCGACCAGCAGATCGACCGGTATCCATTGATCGCCGACTTCAGAAAGCATGACATCGGTTCCTGTCCGGTCCGACCGGCGCAACCGATCCAGAGCCAGCCGCTCCGCCACGCGCCAGAGCCATCCGGCGGGATTGTCGGGAATGCCCTTCCACGGCCATGTCCGGCAAGCGCGTAGCAGCGATTCCTGTACGATATCCTCCACATCATCAACCGCCGCGGGGCCAAACCGGCCAAGCAGGATTGCTGTCATGCGACCCGACTCCCGGCGAAACAACTGGTCAGCCAGTTTCTCCACCGGAGAGTCGGGAACGCCGGTCATGATCAGTCCATGGTCTGTATCTGGCGGATCTCGATGGGCTTGCCACGTTCGGCATGGGGACAGCCGCGCGCAATGGTCTCAGCCGCTGCATAGTCATCGGCGATGATCAGGAAGTAGCCGCCGATCACATCCTTGGTCTCGCTGTAGGGACCGTCGGAGACGATCATCCCCTGCCCCGACGCACCGCTGCGGATGATCCGTCCCGGATCGTCTGTCAGCTTCTCCCCACCTGTGAGATGCCCTGATTCCCGCCATTTCTGGCTCCAGGCACGGTAGCGCGCGATGATCTCCTGCATCTCGGCGGCGGAAAGCTCCGCATCGTCCGTGGCATCATCGTGCAGCAGCAACATGAACTGACCCATCTCCGGTCTCCCTGTCTCTTTTCATCGGATGGTACGGGCGATCATCGCCCGCTTCACCCCAAGAGACGTTTCAGGTTTCGGTTTCTCGACAGGTCAGCGAGAAAAAACTGTCAGCCCGCCGCGATCTGGCGGGCGATGACGAGGCGCTGCACGTCGGAGGTGCCTTCGTAGATCTGGCAGACGCGGACATCGCGGTAGATGCGTTCCACCTCGTAGTCCGCGACATAGCCATAGCCGCCGTGGATCTGGATCGCGTCGGTGCAGACCTGTTCGGCCATCTCGGAGGCGAAGAGCTTCACCATCGAAGCCTCCGACAGGCAGGGCTCGCCGCGCTGCTTCAGGTCGGCGGCATGGAACAGCATCTGCGTCGCGACCTCGATCCGGGTCTTCATGTCTGCCAGTCTGAAACCGACGGCCTGATGCTCGACGATGGTCTTGCCGAAGGCGGTGCGTTCGCGCGCGTAGGCCACCGCCTTCTCGTAGGCGGCGCGGGCCATGCCGATGGACTGCCCGGCGATGCCGATCCGGCCGGTTTCCAGGTTCGCCAGGGCGATGCGGTAGCCCTGGCCTTCTTCCCCGACCAGGTTCTCCAGCGGGACCTCGCAGTCCTCGAAGGCGATCTGGCAGGTGTCGGAGCACCTCTGGCCGAGCTTCTGCTCCTTCGACGCCACCCGATAGCCGGGCGTATCCGTCGGCACCAGAAAGGCGGAAATCCCCCTAGATCCCTTCTCCGGATCGGTGACCGCGAAGACCAGCGCCACGCCACCGATGGAGCCGGAGGTGATGAACTGCTTCACGCCATTCAGCACCCAGCGATCTGCCTTCCGTACCGCGCGGGTACGCAGGTTGGAGGCGTCGGAACCCGCCTGCGGCTCCGTCAGGCAGAAGGCACCGATGATCTCCCCGGTGGCCTGCGGGCGCAGCCACTGCTCGCGCTGGCTGTCATTGCCGTAGCGCATCAGTGCGGCGCAGCATGGCGAATTGTTGACGCTCATGACCGTGGAGACCGCACCGTCGGCCGCCGCCACTTCCATCAGCGCCAGTACGTAGGACGTCATGTCGGCCCCGGCACCGTCCCATTGCTCCGGCACCGTCATCCCCATCAGGCCGAGGCTGCCCATCTGCCGCAGCAGGTCCAGCGGAGGCTCACCCGTGCGGTCCCGCTCCATGGCACCGGGGGCGAGTTCCCCTTGTGCGAAGGCACGTGCCGCATCACGGATCATCGTCTGGTCTTCGGTCAACTGCATGGGTTCACGCCTCCTGCAATGCCCGCGCGGCGGCGCTGCCCGCGGCGCGCCCGAACACGGCACCGGACATCAGGCCCGTGCCGCCCGGATAGTTGTGATAGAAGATGCCGCCGACCAGTTCCCCCGCCGCATAGAGCCCTGGAATGGGGCGCTGGTCCGTGTCCACCACCTGTGCCTCGTCCGTAACCCGCAGCCCGCCGAAGGTGAAGGTGATGCCACAGGTCACCGCATAGGCCTCGAACGGTCCTTCATCCAGCGTGTTGGCCCAGTTGGACTTGGGCAGTGCAATGCCACTGGTGCCGCGTCCGTCCTTCACGTTGGGATTGAAGGCGACGTCTGTCTGAACCGCCTTGTTGTAGGCCGCGACCTCCGCCAGGAAACCTTCCGGATCAACACCCTCCATCTGCGCCACCAGTGCCTCCAGCGTGTCGGCCTTCGCCTTCGTCACCTGACGGATATGGTATTCGCCGCGCAGCAGGTGCGCGACCTTCGCGTCGAAGACCTGCCAGGCGAACTGCCCCGGCTGCGCCAGCACTTCGCGGCCATAGCGGGCGTAGGTGTAGTTGCGGAAGTCCGCGCCCTCGTCGACGAAGCGGCGGCCATCGGCGTTGACCATGATGCCGAAGGGATAGGAATGCTTCTGGAACTGGTCGCCGACGTCCAGATCACCGAATTCCGGCGCATTGCGCTCCCAGCCCACCGCGTGACAGCCGGACCAGTTACCATAGGGGGCGGCACCGATATCCAGCGCCATGCGGATGCCGTCGCCGGTGTTGAAACGGCTGCCGCGCACCTTGGCCAGTTCCCAGCCGGGGCCGAGGTAGCGTGTGCGCCATTCGGGATTGGCCTCGAAGCCGCCAGCAGCGACCACCACGGCGCGGGCCGGCATGTCTTCCGGCGCCCCGCCCTGGCGACGCACGCGGACGCCGGTGACCGCGACACCGTCGAACATCAACTCGGTCGCGCGAGTCTCGTAGTGGACCTCGATACCCTGCGCCTCCGCGATGGCGGTCAGGGAATCGACCAGTCCGGGGCCACCGCCCCAGGCCTCGACCGTCAGGCCACCCCAGAACTTGAAGCGTCCATCAACCTTGAACGCCTGGCGGCCATAGATCGGCACGAAGCGGACGCCCTTCTCCCGCATCCAGACCATCGTGTCCCGCGAACGGCGCACCAGCATCTCGCAGAGCTGCGGATCAGTGCGATACTGGGTGACACGGAACATGTCGTCGAAGAACTGGTCCTCGGTGTAGGTACCGAAGTCCGTGGTGGCGATCTCCTCCTCCGACAGGTCGGGCATGACAGCCTGCAGATCGTTCAGCCCGTCATAGGCAAAGCGGATCGCGCCGGCGGTGAAACGGCTGTTGCCCCCCGATTCCTCCTGCGGCGCGCGTTCCAGCACCGCAATGCGCTTCGCCCCGTTCTCCGCCGCGGCCAGCGCCGCGCAGAACGCGGCATTGCCCGCGCCCACGACAATCACGTCATGCATCAATTCAGTCCCCAAACCGTTCGGAATTCCTCGCGTCTACCGTGCGAGATAGCGCGAAACCGCTTCCTCGTTCCAGTCGATACCGGCGCCGGGCCGGTCCGGCGGCAACGCATAGCCATCCACGACCTCCAGCGGCTCCCGGATCACGGGGGCGGCCCAGTCGACGAATTCCAGCCAGTGCGCGGTCGGGCTGGTGGCCAGCATGTGGACACTGAACTCTGGGAACAGATGGCTGGAGATCGGCACCTCGGCAGCGGCACAGAGTTCCGCGGCACGCAGCCAGTTGGTGACGCCACCGATCTTCGCCACGTCCGGCATCAGCAGATCGCCCGCACCCTCCCGGATCAGACGACCGATATCCATTGGACTGCGCGCGTTCTCGCCAAGCTGGATCGGGGTGCTGGACCACTGGCGCAGGTCGGCGTAGCCGCCCACATCCTCCGCCGTCAGCGGTTCCTCGATCCATTCCAGACCCATGTCGTCGATGGCCGCGAAACGCATCTTTGCCTGCGGACGGCTGAGCGACTGGTTGTAGTCGCACATGACCGGCATCCCCTCCGGCACCGCCTCCATCACCGCCGCGACCGTCATCACGTCCGTTTCGATGTCCTCATAGCCCAGACGCACCTTCACCGCGCCGAAGCCATCCGCCAGCTCTGCCGCTTCCGGTCCGGCCTTCTCCGGTCCGATCAGGCCAAGTCCGTTGGAATTGTAGGCGGCGACGGGCTGTGACGCGCCACCCAGCACGCGATACAGCGGCTCCTCCAGCCAGCGGGCGTGGGCATCCCAGACAGCCATGTCGATCCCCGCCACGACCCACCCGAGCAGGCCGTCGACACCGGCAAGGCGAAGTCGGCGGCACATGGTCTGGTGCACCGTGCGCGGACGCAGATCGACGCCGGTCAGGTCATTGCCAAGCTGCTGCACCATGGACACAAGGCCCGCCGACAGCATGGTCGAGACCGCGAAGATGTAACTCCTGCCGACAACGCCCTTGTCCGTTTCCAGGTCGATGAGCACGAGCGGTGCCGTAGTGACCGATCCGCCGCCTGTCACGAGCGGACGATTCATGGGGACATTGACCGCGCGGGCGCGGATGCTTTCGATACGCATGGTATTCACTCCTCCACCGGGCCATCAGACTACGCCGCTTTCCCACGCAATACGAGGTTCACCGATGCAGCCACTGAAACCCCTCCGCGATGACTTCGAAGTGGTGACGCGGGACTTTCTCTCCCGCATGCCCGCAACCGCGACACTCGGCCTGGTGGTGAGAGCCTTCGGTCCCGGCACCAGCGAGATCGAGATGCCCGTCACGGCGGCACTCACATTTGACGGGACACATGTGCAGGGCGGTCTTGTCGGCGCCCTGCTGGACATCGCCGGCGGCACCGCCGCCCTGACCCTGACCCCGGAAGGACAGGCGGTCAGGACGCTGGGGTTCGAGACCCATCATCTCGGTCCCGCAGGCGGCGAACGGCTGGTGGCCAGGGGAACGGTCATCAAGCCGGGACGCAACCAGGCCCTGAGCAGGGTCGATGTTCACGCCGTCGATGGCGCGCGACAGACCCTGTGCGCCACCGGGCTCGTCACCTCCTGCTGGGTGCCCCTGCCTGCCTGATTGCCGCAACGGCAGCTTCACACTTGCGGCGCGCGCCCTCTGTCACGAAGATGACATCAACTCCGGGGAGGGAGCGATGATCAAATCCATACTGACATTCCGGCGCCGCAAGGGCATGCCGGTTGACGAGTTTCAGGACTACTGGCTGAACGAGCACCCGAAGGCGGTGCTGAAGCTGGATGGCCTGCAGCGCTACGTGCAGAACCATCCGCTGCCGCAGGGCTATGCCAAGCGTGAGCTGCCGGTGGACGGCATCGCGGAAACCTGGTGGCCCGATACCGAAACCATGAAGCGCAACATCACCAGCGCAGTCTGGCCGGAACTGATTGCCGATGAGGAAAGGTTCGTCGACCGCTCCACCATGAGCCTGCTGCTGGTCGAGGAACATGTGATGAAGGACGAGTCTGTGGCCGACGACGGCTTCAAGATCGTCGAGATCCTGCACCGGCTGAAGCGTCTGTCGGTCGATCGCTTTCAGGACCACTGGCGGAACACCCACGGGCCGCTGGGCGCGAGCATTCCCAACGTGCGTCGCTACATCCAGAACCACGCCCGGCTGAGCGCCTACATGGGTGGACGCGAACCGGATTGCGACGGCTTCGCCATGGTCTGGTTCAATTCCATGGCCGACATGCGCACCTCACCCGAGAGCGCCGCCTACAAGGAAACCATCGCCGACGAGCCCAACTTCATCGACGGCGACCGGCTCGACTTCGTCATCACGAAGGAACATTTGATCCTGTAACCGGGAAGTGCTGCGCGGACGTGAGCGGCCGGGCTCGCGGATCAAGCCCGAGTGCGGCGTCGGATGGTGTGGAGACGCACCGAGCACCGGCGCTACTACCAAAACCGACGTCGCTGCCGGACTTGATTCGGCGGCCCAGGGATGTCGCGCGGACGTGGGAGACTGGACACTCGGGTCAAGCCCGAGTGAGGCGCGGTGTTGTGAAGAGACGCAGGAGACACTGCCGTCCCCCAAACAAACCGACGTCGCCGCCGGACTTGATCCGGCGGCCCAGCAGTGCCGCACGGGCGTGAGAGGCTGGACACTCGGGCCAAGCCCGAGTGAGGCGTGGTGTTGTGAGGAGACGCAGGAGACACTGCCATCCCCCAAACGAACAGACGTCGCCGCCGGACTTGATCCGGCGGCCCAGGAGTGCCGCACGGGCGTTGGAGACCGGAGCTCCGTTCAGGCCGCCGCCTTCTCCCCGCGCAGCGCCGCGAGCGCCCTGTCCAGAGCATCACCTTCCGGATCAGACAGCGCCGCATCGAGCAGGGTGCGAAAGGCCCTGGCGGGTGGGCGGGCGGACTTGCAGGCGGGCACGGCATCCATCAGCAGGTGAAAGTTGCGAATGCCGCGCCGATGGGTGTCGGAATAGCCGCGCACGACCTTGCCAGCGACCACGATCTCCCGGGCCAGATCGTAATCGGCCTCCAGCGCATCAGTGATCACGGCAAGCCAGCGGTCGATGCGGTCCTGTTCTTCGGCGAAGCGCAGTGTCCTGGGCCGCCAGCCCTTCAGCCGGGACAGCAGCCACATGGGCAGAAAACCCCTGATGCGGGTCGAGGAAACATGCATGCCGACATTCAGCCGGTATCGCACACCGGCCCGATCCGCCAACCCGATCGCCCAACGTCCCATGGCGGGGGGCAGCAGCGACGCCACCTCGTCCACTCCCGGTTTCAGGAACTCCGTGATCATGACGGGTTCATCGGCGGCGGCCTTGACCTCCGCCCGGACCCGCGCCACCCGTTCGGGACGGATCTTCAGATCGGCGACACGGATCAGATCCTCGAACGCCATCCAGACAGCCAGCCGCCGCGTCACCTCCCGGCTGACGGCATAGGACCGCGACGTGCCACCACGCGCGGCATCCGCCTTCACCATCGCTTCCAGCCTGTCGAGATAGAAACGCGCGTAGCCGACCCCCTGATAGTCGATCAGCCGGCGTGCGCCCTCCCGCGCCAGTTCCTGCAGCATTCCCGGCAGGTTGCGGTTGATGCGGTCGGTCAGGGTCCGGTCGTCCAGCCCGTCATCGTCGGAAACCGTCGTCGATTCCGTAGCCCCTGCCGGGCGTTCTCCCTGCGCCATGCGGAAGCCGAGATCGAAGCCTGCCAGATTGGCCTCCACCGCAATACCGCCGGACCGGATGGCATCCTCGAACGCTTCCCGAGGCAGCGGCAGGACATTGGCTCCCGCCATGGCACCGAACAGCACGGCATTGATCACGGTGTTCGCGCGCTCCGCCTCCGCCCGCATGTCGAACAGCACCTGCCGCGCCGCCATCTGCTCCGCCGCCCGGCGGACACGTTCGGCATCGTAGCGCCCGTCTGCCATCGCGGACTTCTCGGCAATGGCATAGATGCGGTGCGTCGATGCGATCAGGGTCGTGCGATCCGGCGTGACAAAGCCGTTCTCCAGTGCCCGCCCCGCCTCGAGCAGTTCGGAGGCGACCATGACATCGACATTGCCGGGACTGGCGGTCAGCCCCATCACCGGCTGCCTGTCGTCACCTTCGGCGCGTTCCATGATCTCGATGTAATAGGTCGTGGCCCCCGTGCGCTGGGCGACACCGGGTATGGAAGTCTGCTGCACCCAATGCCCCGCGCGACCGGCTGCATCCACCAGCCAGCCTGCAAGCACGCCGCCACCCTCACCGCCCAGCGCGGCAATCAGGACCGTCGTCGTCCGGCTCTCGCTCACGCGGCATTCTCCTGCCGGGATGGGTTCGAACTGCGGGAAAGTCGGCCGATCACGCGATCCCGAAGGCCCTGCCGCCAGCGGTCAAGGCGTCCGGGATTGCGCACGATGTCGGCCTTGAAGAATGACGGGCAGAGCACGGCGGCATGGCTGACCTCCCCGCACAGGCCGCAGCCGACGCAGTCATTGTTCACATGCGCCACCGGATCATCGCGCAGCGGATCACTGGTCGGCTTCACGGAGAGGGAGGGGCAACCGGAGAGACGAATGCAGCTATGATCCCCCGTGCATACGTCCTCATCGACACCGAAGCGGGTGCGGACGACCCTGTTCCCGGCCTTCACCTTCGCGCTGGCCTCCGGCTTGATGCGGCGCTGGCGGGCAAGCTGGCATTCACCATCAGCGATGATCACCTTCAGCCCGCCTCGCTTCGTTGTCATTGCATCGCGCAGGGTGCCGATGACCTTCGACACCGAATAGGTGCGCACGTGGCGGATCCATTTGACCCCCACCCCGCGCAAGGCGCGCTCGATATCCTGTCCGTCGGGCTGGAACGCGCCACTGCGAATCCCGCCCCCCTTCACCGAAGACGGGATCGCCTGGTGGCCGGTGGCGGAGGTATAGCCGTTGTTCATGATCACCAGCACGCCGTCATCATCATTGAAGACGGCATTGGCGACACCGCTGGTCAGGCCGTTGTGCCAGAAACCACCGTCGCCCATGACTGAGACGACCCGCCGGTCCATGTTCGGCCCGATGCCGGTGGAACTTGCCAGGCCAAGCCCGTAGCCCAGCACCGTATTGCCGATGTTGAAGGGCGGCAGCGTGGAGAAGGTGTGACAGCCGATGTCCGCTGAAACGTGAAACTTGCCCACCTTCTGCTCGGCCAGCTTCATGGCAGAGAAGACCGGGCGTTCCGGGCACCCGGTACAGAACCCCGGCGGGCGGGTCGGGATAGGCTCCCCCAGCAAGCGGACGGCCTTCGCCTTTGCATCGACGATCTGCTGGTAGCGCTGAAGAACCGGGGCGAGATCGACTCCCTTCGGCACAGCACCTTCCACGAAGCGGGCGACGCCGTGCAGCACAGCTTCCCCCGTGTACTCCCCGGCCATCGGCAACAGGCCCTTGCCCATCACGCGGGTCTGGACGTCCGACTTGCGCAGGATCGTGTTGACCGCGTCTTCCAGATAGGAAGGCTGCCCCTCCTCCACCATCAGCACTGCACGCTTCGAGGCGCAGAAGGCCGTGACTTCGCTGGGCACCAGCGGGTAGGTGACATTCAGACAGTAGATCGGGACAGCGCTCTCGCCAAAGGCGTCGGCCAGTCCGATCTGCTGCAGTGCGCGGATGACGGCATTGTACATGCCGCCCTGACAGACGATGCCGACGTCATCCGCCGTGCCGTCAAATACCTCGTTCATGCCGTGGTCGCGGATGAAGTTGACGGCGGCGGGCCAGCGCCGCTCGATCTTGTCCTTCTCCTGCACGTAGGTGGAGGGCGGCAGGCAGATGCGTCCGTAGTCGAAGCTGGGGTCGGCAATCCGGTTCTGGCCGGAGAAGGTGCCGCGCCGGTTGTCCTTCGTGGCGAACCTGCCGTGCACGTGGCAGGCGCGGATGCGCAGTTCCAGCATCACCGGGGTGCTCGACGCCTCGGAGAGTTCGAAACCCTGCTCCACCATCTTCACGATCGATGGCAGGTTGGGACGCGGGTCCAGCAGCCAGATCTGCGACTTCATGGCGAATGCGTGACTGCGCTCCTGAATGATGGAGGAGCCTTCACCATAGTCCTCCCCGATCACGATCATCGCACCACCGGTTACCCCGGCGGAGGCGAGATTGGAGAGAGCGTCGGAGGCAACGTTGGTGCCGACCGTGGATTTCCAGGTGGCCGCACCACGCACCGGGTAATTGACGGAGGCACCCAGCATCGCGGCGGCGCCGGCCTCGGAGGCGCAGGTCTCCACGTGCACGCCAAGCTCATCCATGATCGGGCGGGCATCATTCAGCACGTCCATCAGATGGCTGACAGGCGCACCCTGATAGCCACCGACATAGGACACGCCGGACTGCAGCAGGGCCTTGGTGACGGCGAGAATGCCCTCGCCCTCGAAGGTATCCCCGTCGCCAAGCCGCAGAAGCTCGACTTCCTTCTTGAAACTGCGTTCAGCCATGACGCTCCCCCGAACTGGTTCAGGGTCGAACTATAGCGCGTCGCGACCCGGTTCAGCGACCGTTGATCAACTGGTCCAGGGGCCCGAGCTTGTTGACCGAAATCATGCTGCGCACCTTCTTGACGTAGACCTCGCCCTCTTCGGAGTACTTGTCCAGATAGGCGGCCAGTTCCCGCCCCGTGACCGGCTTGCCTGCGGCAGTCGCCTTCTCGCGCGCCTTGCGCAGGCGGGTGTAGGGTCCGGCGGTATTGAGGTTCGTCATGTAGCCACGCACGGAGGCCAGCAGACTGCGATAGCTCTTCACCGCGTGTGTCTTGCCTTCCTCCCGGTCCTTCGGGACGATCCCCTCGCCTTCCGTCCAGGTCCACTGGCCGAACAGGGCATTGCCCTGTCGCGCGAAACGCGACCGCCCCCAGCCGCTTTCCAGCGCACCCTGCGCCAGTGCCAGCGACGGCGGCACCAGATCGACACGCCGCATCAGAGCATCCCAGTCAACCGACCCGGTCTTGCTTTCGATTGCCCTGTAGCGTTTGGCCGTGCGGTTCAGCCAGACACGGTCGCGGCGCGACATGTCCGGATGATCACGCAACGCGATCAGCCGGTCACGGGTCGCGGCGATCTCGCCATTCACCTGCATCACCAGTGGCAGCAGGGCACGGAAGAACAGGCTCTTGCGCACTTCGCTGGGCATCTCCTTCGTCCAGTCACCCGGCAGGGTCACCAGCACGAATGCGGGTGGCGGATCACCCGCCCGCACGCTCTCCAGCGTATAGCCGACCGATTCATATCGTGACGAGAGACCGGATACCGTCCTTGGCCGGATCAGCTTCGGCTGGGCAAGGATCAGGGGCCGCGATGTTGCCTTGAGCGGCGCGCGCAGTTGCGCCGTCGGCTGCATGTCCATGACCAGCGCCGCCATGCCAAGCACCGGCAGCACGATCGCCAGCATGACCAGCAGATGCAGCAGAATCGGCGGTGTGCTCCGCGCCTTGTCCGTCATGACGACGGCTGGGTCAGTCGTGCGGTTGAGACGCCTTCGATCCAGGCATCGTCAAAATCCCGGAAGCGGTTGGCGACAATGATATCGCGCAGCATTTCCACATACTCCTCACCCGTCTCGGCGTAGCGGGTCAGGCCCTCGGCCAGGGTCCAGCCGTCCACGGGCGCACCCGCCGCACGCAATGCCGCGCGCCTTGCCCGCAGCTCCTCGTACGCAGGATGCCTGTTGATGTTGCGCATGTACATCTGAACCGACTGAAGCAGACTGCGGAAGGCCCGGACCTCATAGCTCTCGCCCTCGGCACGGGCATGCGGCACGATCCCGGCGCCCTCCGACCAGGTGCGCTGGCCATAGAGGGCATTGCCACGCACGGCGAAACGGGAGCGTCCCCAGCCGGATTCGGTGACGGCCTGGGCCAGTGCCAGCGACGGCGGCACGATATCGACGCGCATGCGCAGGGCCGCGATCTGCGCCGCCGGTTCATCTGCCTCGACGCGGTAGTCGGTGACCAGTTCGGTCAACCAGGCACGGTGCTCCGGGGTCAGCGGCAGCCGATGCTCGATCAGCCGCTGTTGCAGTTCCAGCACCTGCTGCCGCTTGGCCTGCAACCGGGAATTCGACTCCAGCACCAGTGGCAGCACCAGACGGATGAAGGTCTGCTTCATCGTGGCGACGTCATCGATCTCGCGCAGGGTTTCCGGCAGTTCGGACACGAACACCGCAGGCACGGGGGCCACGCCGCGGCGGACTGCCGCGAGATCATAGTCCAGTTTCCGCAGTTCCCAGCTTGAGGCCGCAGCAAACCGGGCTGCACCTGCTCCATCAACCGTTGAATTCAGATCCTGGGGCGAAGCCATCACTGCCTGCCCGGCCATACTCAACAGAAAACCGGCACAAGCAACGACAGCGGCCGCCCGAAAGCGTCCGACACGTTTCATTGCACACTCTTCCTCTCAACCTTCCGACCGCTCAAACCGCTGGTCGGGTCCCGTTCATCGCCTGGTCCTCTGCTGCCGGACAATCCGTGTCAGGCAGTTCCCCCGTCAGACCGCGCGAACCTCATTCACTTCCGGCACGTAGTGCCGCAACAGATTTTCGATGCCATGCTTCAGCGTCATCACCGAACTCGGACAACCTGCACAGGCTCCCTGCATGGCCAGATACACGATTCCCTCATCAAAGCCATGGAATACGATATCACCGCCATCCTGAGCGACAGCAGGCCGCACCCTGGTGTCCAGCAGCTCGACGATCTGCTTCACGATCTCGCCGTCGGCTCCGTTGGCTTCGGCATGACCGCCGGAATCACCGATCACGGCGCCTTCGCTCATCACCGGCAGACCGGCGGTGAAATGTTCCATGATCGTGCCGAGAATGGATGGCTTGATGTGGTGCCATTCCACGTCCTCGCGCTTGCTGACCGAGACGAAGTCCTGTCCCAGGTAGATGCCGGTCACGCCATGGACGGCGAACAGACGCTCCGCCAGCGGCGACACCTTGGCGTCTTCCGGCTTGCGGAAATCCGCAACACCCTCTTTCATCACATCAACGCCGGGAATGAACTTCAGCGTCTGCGGGTTGGGTGTCGGTTCGGTCTGGATGAACATGGGTTCCTCCGGGTTGTCAGTGCGATCAGGTTGCCTGAGCTGTTCAAGCGCTTATGTGGCGCAGAGCGCCCCGCAATCAAGCAGGGACAAGAGTACACAGTCAGAGGCCGTCCCATGAGCGACGCGAACATGCCACAAAGCCGCAAAGAGGCAAGCGTGAATATCATCACGACAGGCTGGCGCGCCGACGCGATGGCGCGCTGGCTGCTGGATGATCTGCATCGCCCGAATGCCGAGCTCGACTTCCTCACCGACCTCTGCGCCCGGCTGAACACGGAAGGCATGGACCTGTTGCGCGTATTCTGCGGGCTGCTGTCACTGCACCCGCTCTACGTCTCCCGCAACCTGATCTGGCGACCGGACCAGGAGGCAGAGGTCGTGCTGCGCGGTCATGATGCCATGCAGTCCGAATACTACCTGAAGAGCCCGATCCATCTGATCCATCAGGGCGCGCCGCAGGTGCGCCAGCGCCTCGACCTGGATGATGACCTGCTGGAATTCGATATCTGGCGGGAACTCAAGGCAGAGGGCGCGACCGACTACATCGGCCTGCCCATGCGCTTCTCGACCGGCGAGGTCAATGTCATGTCCTTCGCCACCCGGCGTCCGGGCGGCTACGACGCGGCCCAGATCGAGCGCCTGAAGGAACTGGTGCCGCTGATGTCACTTCGCTTCGAGCTGATGAATGCCTATTTCGCCACCGGCAGCCTGCTTGGCACCTACCTGGGGGAGGCTGCGGCGCGGCGCGTGCTCGCCGGCACGATTCATCGCGCCGAGGGCGAGGCGCTGCGTGCCGCGATCTACCTCTGTGACCTGCGGGGTTTCACCCGCCTGTCGGACAGGCTGGAGGGGCCGGAGATCATCGAGATCCTGGACGACTACTTCGACTGCATGATCGAACCGGTGAAGGCCATGGGTGGCGAGGTGCTGAAGTTCATGGGCGATGGCATGCTGGCGATCTTCCCGATGGACGACCGCACCGCCTGGCTGGCCAGCCATTCGGCACTCGCCGCCGCAGTGGAAGGGGTGGCCAACCTCGCCGACCTCAACAGGAGCCGGAAGGGCGATGGCAAACCGGAACTGAAGGTCGGTATCGGCCTGAACGTCGGCGACGTGATCTTCGGCAACATCGGGTCGGCAGATCGCCTCGACTTCACGGTAATCGGTCGCGCTGTCAATGAAGTCAGCCGCGTGGAGACCCTGACCCGCCCCCTGAACCGCCCGATCCTGATGACGGAGTCCTTCGCGAAACTGGCATCGCAGGGAACGAAGCTGGAGTCCCTCGGGTTTCATGTGCTGCCCGGTGTCTCGCAACCATCGGAAATTTTCAGTCCCGCGTAAGGTCTGCCGCGTCAGTCGCGTTTCACGCAGGCGGATCGCAGGGCACCGTGTCCATCTTCGCAGGCACCGAGACCTCGAGAATCTGGAAGTCGTCGGAGGTCTGCAGTTCGTTGTGTTTCATGCCGCCGGGAATGAAGATCGACTCCCCCGCGCTGACCCGGACCGTCTCGCCGGTCTCGAACTCCAGATCGACCCAGCCGCTGGTGCAATAGACGTACTGCGCCTCGCAGACGTGATAGTGCCAGCCGGTGGATTCCTTCATCCCTTCCCGCGCCGTGGTGAGCTGCGCCCGCATCAGGCCACCGGTCGCATCGGTCACGCCCATGTCCTTGTAGGTGAAGAACGCGCGGCGGCCCGAAGCATCGGGCAGCTTCGACGGCACCGCGTGAACCATCTTGCCGAGCTTCGGTGCGTTTGACTGGTCGTTCATCCTTGTATCCTCCCCCGGACCCTTGGTGATTGTCGTTTCAACCCGCATTCTACACCGGTCGCATGCAGAAGTCAGGAGATTGCCGTG
>BQJF01000029.1 GCA_021604565.1 Minwuia thermotolerans
CGGCTGGCACAGGCCATTCGCGAGTTCTGTCACGTCGTCATGGACCACCAGGCCAACATCGCGGTCTACTTCCGGGAGGACAAGTACATCCCGGCGGCGGCAAGCAACCGCATCGACGAGATGCGGGCCGAATTCGACGAGAAGCTCGCGGCCGTGCTGCAGGAAGGTATGGAACAGGGCATCTTCAGGGTCGACGACGTCCGCCTCGCCACCCTGGCGGTCGGGGGCATGATCTCCTGGATGTTCACCTGGTACCGCGCGGGCGGGCGGCTCAGCGATGAGCACATCGCCGACCAGATGATCGAACTCGTCATGCGGACAGTGGGTTACAACTCCCCGAAGGACGCAGGACAGTTGCCGGACGCGGCAGGCTAGACTGGCGGAAGTCAATACTCGGGGGAGGAAACGACATGACGGTGCCAGCCTATGACTGGATCGCCCATCACGCCGGCTATCAGCCCGATGCCCGCGCAATCATCGACCTGCATTCATCGCGGCGGTTCAGCTATAGCCAGATGAACGAACGGGTCGACCGGTGTGCGTTGTTCCTGACAAATGAATGCGAGGTCGGGCGCGGCGACCGGGTGGCGATGCTGGCGCACAATTCATCTGACCACTACGAGGTCGAGTTCGCCTGCCGGCGGATCGGTGCGATCTTCCTGCCGCTGAACTGGCGGCTCGCCGTTCCGGAACTGGAATTCATCGTCGGCGACGCCGACCCGCGTGCGCTGATCGTTGGCGCGGAGTTCATGGACGCCGGTCAGGCCATCGCACGAACCTGCAGCACACCTCACCTGATCGGCTGCGACGATGGTGCGGACAGCGACTACGAACAGGGACTGGCACGGTCCAACGGACAATGCCCCATCGCTGACGTGACCCACGATGACACCTGGGCGCTGGTCTATACCTCGGGCACCACAGGCCGGCCGAAGGGTGCGCGCGTGACCCACGGGCAGGCATTCTACAATGCCGTCAATTCCGCGATGAAGTGCGAACTGACCCGGCATTCAGTCAATCTCGCCTTCCTGCCGATCTTTCACATCGGCGGCCTGCAGCTCTTCGCCAACGGCATCTTCCACATTGGCGGCGCGAACATCGTCATGCGGACCTTCGACCCGCTGCATTTCCTGAACCTGCTTTCCGACCCGGATCTGGCGATCAGCCATGGCTTCGGTGTCCCGACGAATTTCCTGTTCGCCAGCCAGTTGCCGGAATTCAAGACCGCCGACCTCTCCCGCCTCGTTACCATCGGGGTCGGAGGCGCAGCCTGTCCCCGTGCGCTGCTGGAGACCTATGCGGAACGCGGGATCATGTTGCAGAACGGCTGGGGCATGACGGAGACCTGCACCCTGGGCACCCTGCTGTCGAAGGAACGTGCGCTCGACAAGATCGGTTCTGCCGGACAGGCAGCCATGCATACCTCCATCCGCATCGTCGGACCGGACGGCCAGGATGTCGCGACCGGGGACACCGGCGAGCTCTGGATCAAGGGGCCGACCATCACGCCCGGATACTGGAACCGACCCGATGCAAATCGCGATTCCTTCACCGATGGCTGGTTCCATACCGGCGATGCCGCCTGCATGGATGACGAGGGGTTCGTTTCCATCGTCGATCGCTACAAGGACATGTTCATCTCCGGCGGGGAGAACGTCTATCCGGCGGAGGTGGAGAATGTGCTCTATCAGCTCGACGGCATCGCCGAGACCGCCGTCATCGGAGTCCCGGACGACCGCTGGGGCGAGGTGGGACGGGCCTTCGTGGTGAAGAAGACCGGTTCCAACCTGACCGAGGATGCGATCACGACGCATTGCCAGGACAACCTGGCCCGCTTCAAGGTGCCGAAGTCCGTGCGATTCATGGACGAACTGCCCCACAATGCGACCGGCAAGGTGACGAAGCACGAACTGCCGCGCGACTGATTTCCGGAAAGCCGAGGTCCAACAATGATCACGCCCATGCTGGCCGACTTCCTGAAGGCGCTGCGGGAAGCCGACTTGAAGATCTCGCCTGCCGAAACGCTGGAGGCGCACAAGGCCATTGATCTGGTGGGCTTCGGCGACCGGGAACTGCTGAAGGACAGCCTGGCCATCACCCTGGCCAAGTCGGAACTGGAGAAGGAATCCTTCGACGATTGTTTCGACCGGTTCTTCGCCATCCAGGACTTCGATGAGGAGACCCGCGTATCGAACGATGACGACCCTGACGGTGCGGACGGAGAGGATGCAGGCGAGTCCGACAATTCCCCCGGCGGCGACGGCATGCAGGGCGGCGAAGGGGGTGAAGGCGGTCAGGGCGAAGGCGGCGGTGGTGGCGCGGGCGGTGCCCCGACCTCGGCGGAACCCTCCGGTGACCTGACAAGCCTGTCCGAACTGTCCCGCATGCTGCTGGAGAATGACCGGGCCGGACTGGAAACCCGTCTGGCGGAGGCGGCGGAGGAATCGGGTGTGCGCGAGATCGTGCTGTTCACGCAGATCGGCCTGTTCACCCGGCGCATCGCCGAGGGGATGGGGCTGGAGGAACTGGACGACGACCTGGCCGACCTGCGTGATGCCGGTCTGGCAGGCGATCAGGCGGCGGAGGGTCTGGGTCAGCGCCTGAACCAGGCGCGGGGCCGGATGATGGAGCGGTTGCGCGACTATGTGGAGAAGCAGCTTGCGCTGCAGGCCGCAGGGCAGAGCCGCCGCATCCGGGAGGAAATGCTGCAGAAGATGCGGCTGACCAATGTGGAACGGCGCGACTTCGTGCAGATGCAGGAACTGGTGCGCAAGATGGCGAAGAAGCTGGTGGTGCAGCATTCCCGCCGACGCAAGAAATCCAACCGGGGACAACTGGATGTGCGCCGGACCCTGCGCCACAACCAGGCCTATGACGGACTGATCATGGAACCGAAGTGGCGGCGGACGAAGATCGACCGGCCTGACGTGCATGTGCTGTGCGACGTGTCCGGGTCGGTGGCCAACGTCTCCCGCTTCCTGCTGATGTTCCTCTATTCGCTGCAGGAGGTGCTGCCGAAAGTGCGGGCCTATGCCTTTGCCGGGGAACTGCGGGAAGTCACGCGGCTGTTCGAGACACGCGGCATCGAGGAGGCCGTGACGACGGTGCTGGAGGACTTTGCCTACATGTCCACGGACTATGGCCGGTCGCTGCTGGACTTCCGCGACATCGCGCTGGCCGACGTGGACTATCGCAGCACGGTCATCATCCTGGGCGATGCACGTACCAACTATGGTGAGCCGCGCGCAGAGATCGTCCGCACGATCTATGACCGGTCAAAGCGCCTGATCTGGCTGAACCCGGAGGGGCGGCTGCAGTGGGGCACCGGCGATTCCGAAATGCCACGCTACGCCGCAAGCTGCCACCAGGTGGAGGTCTGCAATTCACTCCGCCACCTGGAACGCATCGTTGACCGGGTGCTGCGCGCCGCCATGTAGCGGCGGTGCCGACCCTCAGCTACCGCAGGCAAGTGCCTGCGAAATATCCGACTTCAGGTCTTCCGGATTCTCCAGCCCGACCGACAGGCGCAACATGCCGTCGCTGATGCCGATCATGGCGCGATCTTCCGCCGATATGGCGCGGTGCGTCGTAGTTGTCGGATGGGTCACCAGGCTCTTGGAATCGCCCAGATTGTTGGAAATGTCGATGATCTGCAGGCGGTCCATGAAGCGGAACGCGCCCTGCTTGCCGCCGGCGATCTCCAGCGTGATCAGGGTGCCGCCTCCAGTCATCTGTCGTTCGCGCAGTTCGCGCTGCGGGAAATCGTCCGCGCCGGGCCAGATGACCCGTGAAACACCCGGCTGTACCGACAGGTGTGCCGCAACCTTCGCCGCGTTCTCGCACATGCGGTCGACCCGGAGTGTCAGCGTCTCCAGCCCCTTCAGCAGCACCCACGCATTGAACGGACTGAGTGCCGGGCCGGTATGGCGCAGGAACGGCATCAGGGCATTGTCGACGAAATCCCTGCTACCCAGCACGGCACCGCCCAGCACGCGCCCCTGCCCGTCGATGTGCTTGGTTGCCGAGTAGACGACGATATCGACACCATGGTCCATCGGTCGCTGCAGCACCGGGGTGGCGAAGACATTGTCCACCACCACACGTGCACCGGCCGCATGCGCCAGATCGGATACCGCCCGCAGGTCGATCAGGTCGAGCGTCGGATTGGCCGGCGTTTCGAGGAAGACAACCGCCGCGCCGGGCTTCAGCGCATCGGCCCATTGGTTGAGGTCCGTCCCCTCCACCAGCACGCTCTCGATCCCGAAACGCGGCAGGATCTGGGTCAGGATGTGATGACAACTGCCGAACAGGGCGCGCGAAGCCACCACCCGGTCACCCGTCTTCAACTGCGACATCAGCGCGGCAAAGACAGCAGACATGCCGGAACCGGTGGCAAAGCAGGCCTCCGCTCCCTCCATCAGCCGCATCCGCTCCTCGAACATCGCGACAGTGGGGTTGCCATAGCGGGAATAGACGAAGCCGTCCTGCTCCCCCTTGAAACGCGCCTCCGCGTCCGCCGCCGTCTCGTAGACGAAGCCGGAGTTCAGGAACAGCGCCTCACTCGTTTCCCCGTTGGCCGAGCGATCCAGACCGCCGCGCACCAGACGGGTTTCCAGTTCCCATTGCGCCGCCGCATCGGCGACGTCACGTGTCACTGCTGCCTCCAGGGCAGGCCCGCATGCTTCCAGCCACCGACATTGCCGCGGTGACCGTCACCATCGGCATTCCCCTCGAAGCCTTCCAGAATGTTGTAGCAGGCCTGGAAACCGGCTGCGGTCAGGGCCTTTGCGGCAGCCTTCGAGCGCACACCCGAGCGACAGAGCAGATAGACCGGCTGGTCCTGCGACACGCCCTTCGCCGCGACTGCGGCGGCAAAGCCTTCGTTGATCTTCATCTCGGGATAGGCCTGCCATTCGACGAACAGGGGCTCCTTCGACACCGGTGCCAGATCCGGCACGCCGACAAACTGCCATTCCGGCACGGTGCGCACGTCGACCAGAACCGCACCCGGTTCATTCTTCAACGCCGCATAGGTGTCTGCCGGGCTGCGATCGCCCGCATATCCTTCAGTCATATCCTCGATGCCCCTCAGATACCGTCGCCTGCGACACCTTCATGGATGCCGCATTCTGTCTTGTCCTGCCCCCGCCAGCGCCCGGACCTGGGATCCTCGCCCGGCTTCACCCTGTCGGTGCATGGCATACAGCCCACGGAAAGAAAACCGTCTGCCTCCAGCGGGTGACGCGGCAAATTGTGATGCTTGAACCAGTCATCGATCCGGTCTGGCGTGAAACTGGCCAGCGGATTGAACTTCACGCGCCCGCCGACAGCCTCCACCGCAGGCAGGTAGCGCCGGGTCTCCGCCTGATAGGCCTTGCGGCCCGTGATCCAGGCGTCGAAGCCGTTCAGGGCGCGCTCCAGCGGTTCCACCTTGCGGATGTGACAGCACAGGTTCGTGTCGCGGTTGAACAGCATCTGGTCCGCGTCGAGCTGCTTCACGCGACGCGGGTCGGGCGCGACGGTGCGCACGTCCATCAGTCCGAGACGCGAAGCGAGCTGGTCGCGATAGCGCAGGGTCTCACCGAAGAGCCTGCGCGTATCGACGAAAGTGACCGTGATCGACGGATCGACCTCCGCCACCATGTGCAGCAGCACCGCTGCCTCGGTCCCGAAGGAGGAGACCAGCGTCAGCCTGTCACCGAATGCGTCACGCGCCGCGGCGATCAGATCCATCCCCTGCATCTCGCCGCAGGTCTCGTTCAGCTCGAACGCGCGGTTCGAGGAACGGATCAGGCGTTCGATATCGGGAAAGGGCTGGCGGGACTGAAGCGACATGTCAGCGGTTCCTCAGGAAGCGATGGCCGAAGCTGCCACCAGATGGCGGCGGCGATAGGCCGGAATGCGGTCGTCGGCAGCGGGCTGATAGACGGCAGAGAACCGCCGCGCATTGCGCAGCCAGCTTTCGACATTGGTGTCGTCCGGCACTTCCACCGCATCGACGCCGCAGCGCAGCAGGTACAGGTACTGATCGGCGATCACCGGCCCGCGGGCGCGGATCTCCCCATCGAAGCCGAAGCGCTCGCGGATCAGGCGCGCCTGGGAGAAGGCCCGGCCATCCACCATGGACGGGAACGTCAGCACGATGGCCGCGATGCGGTCATAGTCGTCCGCCAGCAGATCCAGGTCAGCGTCGTTCGGCAGGATGACCCCCACCGCACTCTTGCCGCGCAGGGTATCGCGCTCCGCCAGCCAGAGCTCCAGCGGGACAAGCACGCCACCGGGTTTCAGGGCATCGGTCAGGTTGTCGACGGTGGTCCAGCGGTCCTGGATCAGTCGCCCGTTCTTAAGCAGTGCCATAGAGAGCCTCCTTGAAAGGGGTCTGGCCGAGGCGGTTCAGGGTGCCGATGAAGCTCTCATCGTCCTGACGCACCGACAGATAGGTTTCGATGATGGTTTCGATGGCATCGACAATCGCGTCGGAGGCAAAGCCCGGACCGATGATCTTGCCGATCGACGCATTCTCGTCGGCCTGACCGCCAAGGGTGACCTGGTAGAATTCCTCACCCTTCTTGTCGACGCCGAGGATGCCGATGTTGCCGACGTGGTGATGCCCGCAGGCATTGATGCAGCCGGAGATGTTCAGGCTGACCGAGCCGATGTCATGCAGCCGTTCCAGGTCGGCGAACCGCTCCGAGATCTGCTGCGCGATGGGGATCGAGCGCGCTGTTGCGAGGCTGCAGTAATCCATGCCGGGGCAGGCGATGATGTCGCCCAGCGTACCGATGTTCGGGGCATCCAGTTCCACCGAACCCAGAGCCAGCCAGAGGTCGTAGAGGTCATCCTGACGGACATGCGGCAGCACCAGGTTCTGCTCGTGCGCCACCCGCAACTCACCGAACGACCAGCGGTCGGCATAGTCGGCGACGGCATCCATCTGCTCCGCCGTCGCGTCACCCGGAATGCCACCGGCGGGCTTCAGGGAGATGTTGGCGATGGCGTATCCCGCCACCTTGTGGCGGCGGACGTTGCTGGCCACCCAGCGGGCAAAGCCGCGATCCTCGAACTTGCGCGCCTCGAAGGCGGTGGAGGCCGTATCCAGTACCTCGAATGCAGGCGGCGTGAAGGCTTCGCGGATACGACTGATTTCCTGCTCCGGCAGTGCCAGAGCACCGTCACGGATATCCGCCCACTCCGCCTCGACCGCGTCGCGATAGGCGTCGGCCCCGATCTCGTGCACCAGGATCTTGATGCGCGCCTTGTACTTGTTGTCGCGCCGACCGAAGCGATTGTAGACCCGCAGCATGGCCTCCAGATAGCTCAGCAGATCGGCGGCCGGCAGGAAATCGCGGATCTTCTTCGCGATCATCGGCGTGCGGCCCAGGCCGCCCCCGGCCCAGATCTCGAAACCGACCTCCCCGTCAGCGCCCTGCACCAGCACGATGCCGATGTCATGCACCTTGATCGCGGCGCGGTCGCTGACGGCACCGGTCACCGCGATCTTGAACTTGCGCGGCAGGAAGGTGAATTCCGGGTGGAACGTGGACCACTGGCGGATGATCTCGCACCAGATGCGCGGATCCTCCAGCTCATCAGCCGCCGCCCCGGCAAACTGGTCGGCGGTGGTGTTGCGGATGCAGTTGCCGGAGGTCTGGATGGCATGCATCTCGACCTCGGCCAGTTCGGCCAGAATGTCCGGCGTCTCTTCCAGCTTCGGCCAGTTGAACTGGATATTCTGGCGGGTGGTGAAATGGCCGTAGCCGCGATCATAGACGCGCGCAATCCGCGCCAGCTTCCGCATCTGGGTGCTGGACAGGACACCATAGGGCACCGCGACACGCAGCATGTAGGCGTGCAACTGCAGGTAAAGGCCGTTCATCAGCCGGAGCGGCCGGAACTGCTCTTCCGTCAGCTCGCCGGAAATGCGGCGGCTGACCTGGTCCCGGAATTCCTCGACCCGTTCATTCACCAGGCCACGATCAAGCTCGTCATAGACATACATGTCTGATTCTCCCGCTTGCTGCGCTCAGGCAGCCTGATATCCAAGGTCGGTGCGCACGGACGGTCCGCGCGTCCGCAGGGCCTCGCGATATTTCACCGGGTGGAGGCTGCCATCCGGCTGCTGTTCCACCGTGATCTCGTAAGGACCGACCACGAGGCCCGCGTCGGCCTCCGCGCGCGCCAGCAGCGCCGCCGTCGCATCCTTGCTCTCCGACACGGCGGCTTCGTCGATCCGTGCCGACCAGCCGTCCGCCGTCAGAAAGATCACCAGACCGTCGCCAAGACGGTTCGCCGTGATGATTTCGAGTGCCATTGCGTGAATCTCCAGAGTCTCAGAGTGCCAGCGCCAGGCGGTCCTGAACCGCCGCGGCGTCAATTGTCTCACCGGTCACCTCACCGATGATCAGCAGTGCCGGGGTTACGACCGCCTGCCGCTTCACCAGGTCGGGCAGCTGGTCCAGACGCCCGCGCAGGACCCGCTGGGTCGGCAGCGTCCCGTTCTCGATGATCGCGACGGGCGTTCCCGGATCGCGGCCATGCGCGATCAGTTCGCGCGCGGAAGTTCGGGCGGTGTCGATGCCCATGTAGATGGCGAGTGTATGGTTCGCCTGCCCCAGCGAACGCCAGTCCAGGTCCGGCTTGCCGTCCTTGCCCTGCCCGGACAGGAAGGTCACCGCGCTGGCCTTGCCGCGATGGGTCAGCGGGAAGCCTGCGGATGCGGCACAGCCGGCCGCCGCGGTGATGCCAGGCACCACCTCGACCTCGATACCGTGGGCGTGCAGGTGCGCGACCTCTTCCCCACCACGCCCGAAAACGAAGGGGTCACCGCCCTTCAGGCGCACGACCAGATGCCCGGCCTCTGCTTCCGCGACCAGAATGTCGTTGATCTGTTCCTGGGTGCGATGGTGGTGACCGCGCGACTTGCCGACATAGACCAGCCGGGCGTCACGGCGCGCAAGGTCCAGAACCCCTTCGCCTACCAGCTTGTCATGCACGATCACATCGGCCTGCTTCAGCAGTCGATGTGCCTTCAGGGTCAGCAGTTCCGGATCACCTGGCCCGGCACCGACCAGGGCGACCCGACCAACCGGATCAGTGAGCTCGCCCTGATTGACCAGCGCAAGCATGTCCTGGCGGGCGGAACCCGCATTGCCATCCAGCACCTTGCGGGCGACCGGTCCGGACAGGAAGCCTTCCCAGAACTTCCGGCGCGCCTTCGGTGTCTGGCGGATGGCTGCCACCGCGCTGCGGAAACTGTTCATGAAACCGGCCAGCGCGCCGAGCTGTGCCGGCAGTGCGGCCTCCACGGCGCCGCGCACCTGCCGTGCCAGCACAGGCGCCGCACCGCCGGTGGAGATGGCCACGGTCACCGGGTCACGGTCAACGATCGCGGGCATCGTGAAATCGGAAAGGGCCGGACGGTCGACGACATTCACCGTCACGCGCGCCGCACGGGCGGCGGTCGCGACACGGGTATCTTCCGCCTCGTCCTCAGTGGCGATGATCGCCACCGCTACGCCGGCCAGGTGAGACTCGTCGAAATCGGCATCGATCAGGGTGACCTGAGTGCCATCCACCAGTTCGCGCACGCAGTCTTCTGCGTTGCGGGACACGACGCGGACGTCCGAATGCGCGGCAATCAGCAGCCGCAGCTTCGCCGCTGCAGCATCGCCGCCGCCAACCAGCAGGGCCGTGCGCCCCTTGAGCTTCAGAAAGATCGGAAACGCCTGCATGGTCAGGCCCCTCCCTGTGCAGGATGGAGCCAGCAGGTCTGCGTGGCTTCGAACGTGACTGAATTTCCTGGGATCATGGTCCCGAACTCCGTGCCTCGAAAGGGCCCACGGAGTTCGCTCCGTGGCGCTTTAGCATTTGATAACGCGGGTGCAAGCTGCCCGATCAAATTCCGCGAGCCCGTCAGATCGGTGGGCCAGTCCGTGGCGGTCAGCGCATTCCCGTCGGGTGATGCTGTGAGACCGGGATATTTACGTTCCGTTGTTCGCATGAGGATGATTTCATCTTCACGGCACGTAAGTCAATAAAAATTATCCTCCGGTCAGGGTATATATATTATATCACAAATTTCTACTGTTTATTACAGCGCTTCAGCTCGTGGATTTCCGTCGCACCGGCAAAGCTGAAACCCAGCAGGACCTTGTCGATCACACCGTCGGCGAGCAGCGGAAAGCCGACGATCCGAATGCTGCCGAACGAGACGTTGTTGCCGAAGTAGGGAAGCTCGATGGAGCCCGGCTTCGGGTCCGTGGCGATTGCCATCAGGAAATCCCAGAAAGGCGACCCCTTGCCCGTGCCCGGCCCTTCGGTCACGTCCTGACCCGTGGGATCATAGGACAGTTGCTGCACGACCTTGGTTCCGACCAGACGGAACCGGAAGCCGTCTCCATCCATCACCACATCGATCAATGCGATATGTGCAAGCAGCCGTCTGATCTCTGCGGGATCGATGTCCTGTCGCGACGGAAGCCGCCCGTCCTGACACTTGCTCCGCCAGTAGGCCTCCAAGAGACCGAGAATGTCGTCCGACATTTGAACTCCCCTTTACGTAAACGTAACTTGCGTGGGCAAGAGCAAGGGGAATGCCAGAATTGGGCAGTTGTTAATCCCTTGTTAGGAGTGTGATGCGGATCACATGCCAGAAGGCATGTCGGATCAGGTGAGGTTCTGTTTCAGCCGCCGGACCCACCCAGCGATACGGGCGCGATTGACCCCGAAGTCGCGATACCCGTAGCGTGCGCGGGAATAAACGGCCAGTGTGGAACTGTCGGAACCGACCGGCAGGATCCGGCAATCGATCATATCCGGAAACCGAAACACCTTTGACCTTGCAACTAGTTTCACGGTCAGGGTCTCTTCCGAAACTTCCTTGATACTGACCCGTTCCTCACCTTCCGCGATATCCAGCAGCCGACGCAGCAGATCCGCGGCGGATACGTTGAAGACCGGGCTCTCCGCATGCGGTATCGCCGACTGGCACAGATCGTCGGGCGCCATCAGAAACTGGTTCGGCTTGCGCCCGAGTCTCAGTGTCGGGAAGTCCATTTCAGCATCTCCAGAGTCTCATTCCGCAACGTCGTTCACGAATTCTGTCTCAATCAGGACGCGCACGGTCTCTGCGGTCAATACACGCTCTGCCCGACTGTAGGGGACCGGCTTGCCAATGCCCCAGACCGGACCAGGCCACGCGGCGTCACCGATCTGGCGGGCGATCACATGGACATGCATCTGGGGCACCATGTTGCCCAGCGTGGCGATATTGGTCTTGTCGCACGGACCGACCCCGGTCAGCGCGCGTGCCACGCCTGCGGCTTCCTCGATCAGAACCGCACGGTCCGGGGCGTCCAGATCGAACAGCTCCTTCGCCCCGGCCCGCCGCGGGATCAGAAGCACCCATGGCCAGCGGCTGTCGTCCACCAGCCGTACCGCGCAAAGCGGCAGGTCCATGACCTCCACACTGTCGGCAAGCAGGCGCGGATCAACCTCGAACCCAGCCATCGGCCGGGCCTACTCTGCGGCTTCGGCGACTGGAGCTTCGGGCACCCAGCGCAGAACCGGCTTCCGGGCTGCGAGGGTCTCGTCCAGACGCCGACGCGGGGTCATGACGGGGGCGGCCTTGAAGTACGCCGCCTCGTCGCCTGCCCGCGCCTGTTCGACCAGGCCGCGCATGACCCTGATGAAACTGTCCAGGGTCTCCCGTGTTTCGGTTTCGGTCGGCTCGATCAGCATCGCTCCGTGCACGATCAGCGGGAAATAGACCGTCATCGGATGATAGCCTTCGTCAATCAGCGCCTTTGCCAGGTCCATGGTCTCGACACCGGTACCGTCCAGCCCGCGATCCGAAACCAGCACCTCATGCATGCACGGGCCGGGGTAGGCCGGGGGCAGCAGGTCCTTCAGCTTCTCCATGACATAGTTGGCATTCAGCACCGCATCCTCGGCTACCTGCTTCAAGCCGTCACGGCCATGGCTCTGCATGTAGGCCAGTGCGCGCACGAACATGCCGAACTGACCGTGGAAGCCCTTCATCCGTCCGACACGGGGACCGTCTTCCTGCTCGATCAGTTCATAGCGGCCGTCGCGCTGCACCACCTTTGGCAGCGGCGCATAGGGCGCCAGCGCCTCGGAGAACACCACCGGCCCCGAACCCGGACCACCACCGCCATGCGGCGTGGAGAAGGTCTTGTGCAGGTTGATGTGCATGGCATCGATACCCAGGTCGCCGGGCCGCACCTTGCCGACGATGGCGTTGAAGTTGGCCCCGTCACAATAGAAGTAGCCGCCGACGCCATGGATCAGTTCGGCAATGCGGATGATGTCCCGCTCGAACAGGCCGCAGGTATTGGGGTTGGTCAGCATCAGCCCAGCCACGTCCGGCCCCAGCTTGGCCTCGAATGCCGCCATGTCGACACGTCCGTCGGCAGTGGCGGGGATGCTGTCGACCTCATAGCCGCAGATCGCCGCCGTGGCCGGATTGGTGCCATGCGCGGATTCGGGCACCAGCACCCGCTTCCGTGGTTCGCCGCGCGCCTCATGCGCCGCGCGGATCGCCATCATGCCGCACATCTCCCCCTGCGCACCCGCGCCGGGGGTCATGGCGACGGTCGCCATGCCGGTCAGTTCGGTCAGCCAGTGCGCCAGCTCCGACATCAGCCGCAGCACGCCCTGGGTGGTCGACTGTGGCTGCATCGGGTGCACGTCACCGATGCCCGGCAGGCGGGCCAGCCGCTCGTTCAGGCGCGGATTGTGCTTCATGGTGCAGGACCCGAGCGGATAGAGTCCGTAATCGATGGCGTAGTTCATGCGGCTGAGGCGCACGAAGTGGCGCACCACCTGCGGCTCTGCCAGGCCGGGCAGACCAATGCCCCCCTGTCGCCGCAGGCCGCCCAGCCGATCCGGCGCATCCGGCGCAGCAGGCAGATCAACCCCGGTCCGCCCCGGCGCATCCTGTTCGAAACTCAGCGGCTCATCGCGATCCAGCCCGCGCGCGCCGGAGATGGTCGTGCGTTCGATGTTCATGCCGAGATCTCCTGCAATGCGCCGACAAGCCTGTCGATATCGGCCTCCGACACCGTTTCCGTGGCCGCCAGGATCAGGACATTGTCCAGACTCGGCTCCCCCGGGAACAGACGTGATGCCGGAACCCCACCCAGAATACCGAGTGCCGCCAGCGCCTCCACGACCGGCGCGGCGGGTCGCCCGATGTCGAGCGCGAATTCGTTGAAGAACCGCTCCGTCAGCAGTTTCACCTCCGGCAGGGCGGTCAGCCGCTCCGCCAGCAGGGATGCCGTGCGGTGATTGACTTCCGCCAGACCGGTCATCCCGGCCTCACCCAGCAGGGTCACGTGGATGCAGAACGCCAGCGCACAGAGCCCGGCGTTGGTGCAGATGTTGCTGGTCGCCTTCTCGCGCCGGATATGCTGCTCCCGTGCGTTCAGGGTCAGGACGTAGCCGCGCTTGCCGTCGGCATCCAGCGTTTCACCGGCCAGACGGCCCGGCATCTGGCGCACATACTTCTGGCGGCAGGCAAACAGCCCCACGTGCGGGCCACCGAAGGAGAGCGGCACGCCGAGGCTCTGGCCCTCCGCCGTCACGATATCGGCCCCCATGGCACCCGGAGGCGTCACCAGGCCGAGCGAGACGACCTCCGTCACCGCCACGATCAGCAGGGCACCCTGCGCGTGGCAGGCTTCGGCCAGGCCGGTGAGATCCTTGAACTCTCCGAACACGTCCGGGTTCTGGACAACGACACAGGCCGTGTCCTTGTCGATGGCCTCCGCCAGGCCGCCCTGACCCCCGATCACCGGATCACGGATCTCGAGATCATAGGGTGTGAAACGCAACAGGGTCTCGGTCGTCTCCCGGTAGTGCGGATGCAGCCGACCGGAGATGAGCGACTTCTTCCGCTTGGTGATGCGGTGCGCCATCAGCACCGCCTCGGATGTCGCCGTCGCGCCGTCGTACATGGAGGCATTGGCCACATCCATGCCGGTCAGCAGCGCGACCTGTGTCTGGAACTCGAACAGGTACTGCAGTGTCCCCTGGCTGATTTCCGGCTGATAGGGCGTGTAGGAGGTCAGGAACTCCGACCGCTGGATCAGATGGTCCACCGTTGCCGGGACATGGTGATGGTAAGCCCCGGCACCGATGAAGCAGGGCGCGCTGGCAGGACTCAGATTCTCCCGCGCGAAGCCCTGGAAATGCCGCTCCACCGCCATCTCGCCCTGATGGTCCGGCAGGCTGTCGATGGGGGCATTGAGAACCGCGGCAGGCACGTCGCGGAACAGTTCATCAATGCTGCCGACACCGATGGCCGACAGCATCGCGGCCCGGTCGTCGGGCGTCTGCGGGAGATAGCGCATCAGTCCAGCGCCTCCAGGTAGGCGGCATAGGCTTCGGCATCCATCAGTCCGTCGAGGTCGGACATGTTCGACAGCTTCATGCGATAGAACCAGCCATCGCCCTCGGCGCTTTCGTTCACCAGAGCCGGATTGTCGTCCAGCGCATCGTTCCGTGCCGTGACCTCACCCGTCGCCGGGGCATAGACCTCGCTGGCGGCCTTGACCGACTCGATGACCGCAGCCTCGGCGCCCTTCTCCACCTGCTGGCCCACATCCGGCAGGTCGACATAGACGACATCGCCAAGCTGGTCCTGCGCGTAATCACTGATCCCGATGGTGGCCTCCCCCCCGGAGACGTCGATCCATTCGTGATCCTTGGTGTACTTGCGATCTGACATTGATGCCCTCCTGCGCGGCATGTGACGGGTTCGGTTCCTGTCGGGTTTCAGCGTTTGTAGTTGTGGGGTGAGAACGGCAGCGTCGCGACCTGCAGCGGCAGTGACTTGCCCCGCTGCTCCGCGAACAGCGCCGTCCCCGGTTCGGCCAGTGCGGTCTCGACATAACCCATGGCGACGGGGCCGCCGACACTCGGGCCAAAGCCGCCGGACGTGATTGTACCGACGTTTCTACCGTCGGCTTCGAGGATGGCCGCACCCTCCCGGATGGGGGCCCGGCCTTCCGGCTTCAGCCCGACACGGCGACGCGTCGGCCCCTCGGCCAGTTCGCGCAGAATGCGCTCTCCGCCCGGAAAATCCCCGGCCTCCCGACGTCGCTTCTGCATCGCCCATTGCAGGTTGGCCTCCACCGGCGATGTGGTCGTGTCGATGTCATGGCCGTAGAGGCACAGCCCGGCCTCCAGCCTGAGCGAGTCGCGCGCGCCGAGGCCGATGGGCTTCACCCGCGCATCCGCCAGCAGTGCTTCCGCCAGGGCCACTGCCCTGGCCTCCGGCACGGAAATCTCGCAACCATCCTCCCCGGTGTAACCGGACCGGGATATCCAGAGGTCGGCACCGTCCCAGTCGAAGCTGCCGGACGTCATGAAGGTCAGTTCGGCAACACCCGGCACCAGCGCATCCAGCACGGAAACGGCATCAGGCCCCTGCAGGGCCAGCAAGGCCCGTTCCGGCATCGGCACCACGGCAATACCTGTCGGCATCGCGGCGGTGAGGTGGGCGATGTCCGCATCCTTGCAGGCCGCATTGACGACCAGCAGCAGGTCATCTTCGCGACGCGTGATCATCAGATCGTCGAGAATGCCGCCGGCGTCGTTCAGGAACAGGCTGTAGCGCTGCTTGCCCGGCTTCAGCTCCTTCATGTTGCTGGGGATCAGACGTTCCAGAGCCGCATCGGCACCGTCGCCCACCAGCCGCACCTGGCCCATGTGGGAAACATCGAACAGCCCGGCAGCGGTGCGCGTATGAGTGTGCTCCGCCATGATGCCGTCAAACTGCACCGGCATGTCATACCCGGCGAACGGCACCATGCGCCCGCCGAGTGCGCGATGCAGGTCGTTGAGCGGGGTCTTCAGGATCGTCTGGTCGGTATCGCTGTCGGCACTCATCACAGGCTCCCTCGGACTCGGGTTCGCACCTCGCCATGACCCGGCAGGGTCAAGGTCGGCACGCCCCCTCTGTCGTGGAACCTGAGAGACTGGACCGGCACGTTGGCCACCGGTCGTACCCCTTCGGTGAGAGCAGACCCGCAAGCCTGCTCCGCTTTCCAGAGTGCCGTCACCCAGCGGTCCGTTTGCCTGAGAGTTTCCGGGGCGGTTGCTCCTTCGGCGTCCCTCCCGCATCCGTTGCCGGATGCCGGACTGATCTCTCCCGCTGGGTTCAATCGGACGCCGTCAATGTAGGGGGCAGAGGGAATCGACACAACAACAAAGCCCGCCCCGTAATCTGACCCCGCACAGATTGCCCTTGCGGAAACCCGGCTGCGGCGGGACCATTGAGAAAAAGATGAACGGAGAAACCTGAACGGGAGACGGAAGATGGCGGACGCACGGCCTCAGGGCCCTCGCAACGTGGCATTGATCGGCCCCTACCTCAGCGGCAAGACATCCCTGCTGGAAAGCCTGCTGCATGTCACCGGCGCCATTGATCGCAAGGGCACGGTCAAGGACGGCAATACCGTTGGCGACAGCGCACCGGAGGCCCGTGCCCGACAGATGGGTGTCGAGTGCAATGCGGCGACCACCCGGTATCTGGATGAGGAAATCACCTTCATCGACTGTCCCGGCTCCATAGAATTCGTGCAGGAGGCGGCGCATGCCCTGATCGGCGTCGATGCCGCCGTCGTCGTCTGTGAAGCGGACCCGGCCAAGGCCGAAACCCTGCTGCCATGGCTGAAACTGCTGGATGACCTGGACATTCCGCGCTTCATCTTCGTGAACAAGGTCGACCGGGCGACAGGCGAGGTCCAGCCGGTCATCGACGCCCTGCAGGACATCTCCGACAAGCCGCTGATCCTGCGTCACCTGCCACTGACGCGCGACGAGACCGTCGTCGGCTATGTCGATCTGGCCCAGAACCGGACCTATCTGTACCGCGAAGGCGCGCCCTCCGAACAGGTGGATGCCAGCGCCGATCAGATCGAACTGCAGGGCGAGGCCCGGTTCGCCATGCTGGAGCAACTCGCGGATTTCGATGATCACCTGATGGAGGAACTGCTGGAGGATATCGAGCCGGAAAAGGCCGAAGTCTTCCAGGATCTGACAGAGAACCTGCAGGAGGGTCGTATTGTCTCCGTGCTGCTGGGTGCGGCGGAACACGACAATGGGGTGCGTCGCCTGCTGAAGGCGATCCGTCATGAAGTACCGGACCATCGCGCCGCCGCCCTGCGCGCCGGTGCCGATCCGGATGCGCCAGAGGCCGTGGCGCAGGTCCTGAAGACCTGGCAGACCCAGCATGGCGGCAAGCTTTCCCTGGCCCGCATCTGGTCCGGCACGGTGAAGGAGGGCGATACATTGAGCGGTGAGAGGGTGGGCAGCCTGTCGCGAACCGTCGGCATGACCACCACCCGCGCCGACAGTGTCTCCGCGGGCCAGATCGCCGTCTTTGGTCGCATGGAGGCTGTAGGAACAGGCGATGTACTGGCATCCGGCACAGCCCCCGGTCTGCGCAAGGCCCCCACCTATCCGCCAGTGTTCGCGACCGCGATCACGGTCGCCAACCGCAATGACGAGGTGAAGCTGTCAGGCGCACTCGCCCGATTGCGGGAGGAGGATCCGGGCCTGACGGTCGATCATGATCCGGCCACGCATCAGATGCTGCTCTGGGGACAGGGTGACATGCATCTGAAGGTGGCCGTGGACCGGCTGCAGGGCCGCTATGGCATCGCCGTCGAGACCGCGCCGCCCGCCGTTCCCTATCGGGAGACGATCCGGAAATCCGTGACGCAGCAGGCACGGCATCGCAAGCAGTCCGGAGGTCACGGCCAGTTCGGCGATGTGACGCTGGACATTCGCCCCCTGCCCCGCGGCTCCGGCTTTCACTTCGATGACAGCATCAGCGGCGGCGTAGTGCCGAAGCAGTATATTCCCGCGGTCGAGAGCGGCGTCGCCGAGTTCCTGAAGAGCGGCCCGCTGGGCTTTCCCGTGGTTGACGTCGCCGTGACCCTGACGGACGGCAAGCATCATCAGGTCGACAGCTCCGAGATGGCCTTCAAGACCGCAGGGCGCACGGCAATGGCGGAGGGACTGCCCGCCTGTGATCCGGTCTTGCTGGAACCGGTCATGCAGGTCGAGATCATGGTGCCGAACAGTCATACGGCAGCCATCAACAACATGGTCAGCGCCCGAAGGGGCCAGTTGCTCGGCTATGATGCGCGGCCCGGCTGGCCCGGCTGGGATCAGGTCTCCGCCCACATGCCGCAGGCGGAGATGGCGGACCTGATCATCGAAATACGCTCCTTGACCCAGGGTGTCGGCACCTTCACGTTTCAGTTCGACCGCCTGCAGGAACTCTCCGGCAGGGCGGCAGAACAGGCAATCGGAGCTGGGTGATGACGACACGGGCGGCGCGGGCGACGGAAATCCTGATGCAGGCACGCACCAGCCGCGCACGAATTCCGGTGCTGCCCCCCGATGCCATGCCCGAAGATATCGAGGAGGCCTACGCGGTTCAGCCTGCTGTCCGCAAGGCGATCTCGGCCAGTGGCGGTGGCCGCCAGATCGGCTGGAAGATCGGCTGCACCAACGAGACCGCGCAGCGCCAGATCGGTGTCCACGAACCCTTCTTCGGCGGCATCTTCGAGAATACCTCCCGTCCCTCCCCCGCGACCTTCAGCACCGACGACTTCTTCATGACGGTGATCGAGGCGGAAGTCGGTTTCCTGATGGGTGAGGACCTGCCGGCGGCGGCCGCACCCTATGATCCGGGTTCGGTGGGGGACGCGGTGGCGGCGGCCTTCCCGGCAATCGAGATCGTCGACAGCCGTTTCCAGGACTGGACCACCATCGGTCCCGTGCAGATCATTGCCGACAATGGCAGTCACGGCGCATGGGTGCATGGCGCACCGGTCAGTGACTGGCAGGACATCGACCTCGCCGAGATGGCCGTGCAGCTCTACGCCGACGGCGAACTGGTGCGGGAGGGTCAGGGCATCAATGTCATGGATCACCCTTTGAACGCGCTGACCTGGCTGGCCAACGTCCGCGCCGTCTATGCGCGGGACGGGCTGAAGGCAGGCGACCGGGTCTCCACGGGCACGACGATCGTCGTCTATGACGCGAAGAAGGGTCAGCACCTGAAGGCCGACTTCGGCGCCCTCGGCAGCATCGAGTTGACGCTCGAATAACGCTTGCTTGATTTGCGGATCACGCCTTGAGCCTCCTTATTGGGTGCAGGTCCTTGGTCGCAGGAGGTCAAGCATGCTCATTCGCAACAGACGAGGCTGGGAACTTCCCGAAAGCGCCGCAACGCCGGAGAGCGTGTTCCTGAATCGCCGCGCCCTGCTGAAGGGCATGGGCCTTGGTGCCATCGGCCTGTCCGCGCTCGGCCTGTCCGGTCAGGCGCAAGCCGAGGACGAACTGATCCCCACGGCCGACATGTATCCGGCAGCCCCGAACCTGCGGTATCGCGTCGAACGCGACATCACCGAGGAAGAGGTCAATCTGACCTACAACAACTTCTACGAATTCGGCTCCCACAAGCGGATCTATCGCGAGGCGCAGGACCTGAAGGTGCGCCCCTGGACTGTCACCATCGACGGCATGGTGAAGGAGTCGAAGACCTGGGATATCGACGCGCTGATCCGCCGTCTGGGCGTGGAGGAGCGCGTCTATCGTCACCGCTGTGTCGAGGCATGGTCGATGGTCGCCCCCTGGAGCGGCATTCCGCTGCAGAAACTCGTCGATCTGGCCGAGCCGACCGGAAATGCCCGCTATGTCCGCTTCGAGACCTTCCTGGACAAGGATGTTGCCAGTGGCCAGCGCCAGCGCTGGTATCCCTGGCCCTATGTCGAGGCAGTGACCCTGGCGGAGGCCCGCAACGAACTGCCGTTCCTGGTCACAGGGGCATACGGCAAGCCGCTGCCGAAGCAGATGGGCGCGCCGCTGCGCCTGGCCCTGCCGTGGAAATATGGCTTCAAGTCGATCAAGTCGATTGTCCGCATCACCTTTACGGATGAGCAGCCGACGAGTTTCTGGGAAGAAATCAATGCGCGGGAATACGGCTTCTGGGCCAATGTGAACCCGAAGGTCGATCACCCGCGCTGGAGCCAGGCCACCGAAGAGGTGCTCGGAACCGGTGGCAAGCGTGTGCCGACACAATTGTTCAACGGATATGGCGAGTTCGTCGCCGATCTCTACAAGGGGATGGAAGACCAGCGCGCCCTTTACATGTAGGCGCCTTCTGCCGCTGTCAGTGTCAGCCTGCGTTGTCTGGCAGGATGATGCTGACCGTGGTTCCCTTGCCAAAGGTGCTCGCAAGTTCCAGGCGCCCGCCATGCAGTTCCGCCAACTGCTTGGTCAGGGGCAACCCCAGTCCCGTACCGGGTGTCACATCGACGTCCCCGGCCCGGCCAAAGGGCTCCATGACCTTGGCCAGCTCATCCTCCCGGATACCTCGGCCGCTGTCCTGAACGGCGATGAATGTCTCGCCTGATCCCGTCCTGCCAACTTCCAGCGAGATCATGTCGTCCTTCTCGCTGAACTTGATCGCGTTCGACAGCAGGTTCATGACCATCTGCCGAAGGGCCCGACGGTCAGCCTGGATCGTGCCCGGCTTGCCCGGCATCAAACGAAAGTCGCGTTCGGCAAGGCGGTCACGGAACAGTTCCACCAGCCTTTCGATCTCGCCTTCCAGTTCGATCCTTTCCGGCGTGATCTCCATCTTGTTGGCTTCAACCCGCGAGATGTCGAGCACGTCGTTCACGAGACTGAGCAGATGCTCGCCACTGGCCGCGATATCACTGACATAGCTCAGGTAGCGATCATTCTGCATCGGACCGAGTATCTCGCCCTTCATGACCGTCGAGAATCCGATTATCGCATTCAGCGGCGTGCGCAATTCGTGGCTCATGTTGGCGACAAACGACGATTTGGCCCGGCTTGCGTCCTCCGCATGTCGCAGGGCCTCGATGGCCTGTTCGCGTGCCTCCACCATCTCCGTGATGTCGCGACCGACACCGCGATAGCCGGAAAAGCTGCCATCAGACTCGAATACCGGCGCGGATGAAATTTCCACGAAACGCCGGGCGCTGCCCATTCTGACCGGCGTGTGGATCCGCTCGATCGGTTTCCGCTCATCCCAGAGCTTTCGCATGCGCTTCCAGGCGATGATTGCCTGCTGTTCCAGACGCGGATTGTCTGCGCCCACAACTTCGAACCAGTTGCGCCCCATGATGGTCTCGCGACTGATCTCGAACATCTCCTCGTAGCGTTCGGAAACATAGGTAAAGCGCATGTCCGCATCGATCTCGAAGTACCAGTCGGATGCCAGTTCGGCAAAGGCGCGGAAGCGTCCCTCACTCTCCGCGTGACGGGCCAGCGCCTCCTTCTGCTCGGTAATGTCGATCAGCACGCTGTCGTGGTAGGTCACACCGAAGCGATCCTCGGTGGTCCAGCCCTCCTCCCGGATCCAGAAATGGTTCCCGGTCGAGGTGTCTGTCGCACCGAATTCGATCGTGTAGGGTTCCAGCGTCTTCCTGTGCCGGGTCATCGTGTCGATATAGGGCTGGCGGCATTCGGGATCGAAGGTATGAAACCAGTCCTCGGGCCTGATCCGCTGGACATTGCCCTCGATCTCTCCGCCCAATCGACGCGCCCGACGTCCCCATATCTGTACGCGGTCGCTGCCCTGGCGCCGTCGGCAGAACAGGATGCCATCGACGTTGGACATGTATGTCTTCAGTTGTTCTTCGCGCCGCTTGAAGTCAGAGACGTCACCCATGACGTGCAGTCGCCCGCCGTTCGGCAGGATGCTGGTGACCGATATGGACCAGAGACCGGACGCAGTGATGTCCACGAGCGGTTTCTGTGGCGCGTCATAACCCTTGAGCAGGTTCTGCCGCAGTTCGTCCTCATGACCCTGCGCACCCGGAATCAGATCGTGCTCCAGGATCGTCTCGATCTGTTCCTCGATGGTTCCGTTCGGAACGGGAAACACATCAGGGTCCGGAAAGAATGCCTGCATGCCCGGCGACCAGGCCTTGGCGCGCCGGTCCGGGCCGAAATACATGAGGCCGAGATGCTCCGCCGATGCCCCGGAAAGCATTTGCGAAAGCACCCTCTCCATGTCATCCGCGTCCGGTTCCTTCTGGCATTGCCACAGCACCGCCCCGCCCGGAAGCCTTGAACCGCTGACCGTCCAGCCAGGTACGGTCGCCAGGGGTCGCGGACCGAGGTCATCCAGATCTCCCAGCAGCTCGATGGCTCCGGCTGCGGCGGGCACCAGACGGTCGAAGGAATTACTGGTGGCCACCACTGCAGGGGCCGCGCCGGATGGTCCCTGAGTCACGGCGACAGGCGCATCAAGGCGCACAAAGGCCTCGATGAGAGTCTGATCCATTGTGTTCGGCCCCAACAGGTCCGGCTTGATCATGTGCACATCGCCCATGAGCCCGGAAAATATCGGCGGACAGCTAACACTTCATGAATGTTCGTTTCCGGTGCTTCGCACATCGCATGTCATTCGACTTGCGCAGGCGCCTGCGGCACACCCGCCCAGAACTCGGGGTCGTGGCCGTAGAAGATGCGTGCGCCACGCTGTTGCAGTTCCTTCAGCTTCTGCAGGCTCCGGCGCATTTCGTCGGCATCATGCAGGATCATCGGCAGACGCATTTCCTCCAGCGTGCGGCGCAGATAGCAGGCGTCACCGGTCAGGATCACGTCACCGTCAGGCAGCCGGACCTTCAGCGACTGGTGCCCGGGCGTGTGGCCGTAGGTCGGAATGCAGACCACGGAACCGTCACCGAAGATGTCATGTTCGCCATCGGGAAGCACCAGATCATGCCCGTGATCGAAATCCTGCTTCATGAAGCCGACCTTCGCGGCGAGGTCGGGATCGTTGGCCGCATCCCATTCGCGGCGCTGAACCACCATCCGGCAGTCAGGCAGCGCGTCATTGCCGCCCGCGTGATCGAAGTGCAGGTGCGAATTCACCAGATAGTCGATGTCTTCGACACCAATGCCCATCGCGTTCAGCCGCGCGGCAATGTCGGTGCCCTTCTCGAAGGAAATGGCATAGTACTTCGCGATCTTGCCCAGCCGGGCAAACGGATCAGTCTGAACCTGGAGGTTCAGACCGCTGTCGAACAGCACCCGTCCCTTGGGGTGCTCGATCAGATAGCAGGGAACAGGCACACGAATACGCCCTTCCGCCCCGGCCAGCATCGCCTTCAGACTCATCTCCAGCCAGCCGCAGGTCATCGCATACAGGCGGATCGTCATGTCACCCTCCCCGGTGGTCATGCTCCAGCAACCGCATCAGATAGCTGCCATAGTCGTTGCCCTTCATGGCTTCGGCCAGCCTAAGCAGGGCGTCGTCCCCGATCCAGCCCCTTCGCCAGGCGATCTCTTCCGGTGCCGAGATCTTCAGCCCCTGTCGCTTCTCCACCGCATGGATGAATTCTGCGGCCTCCAGCAGGCTGCCAGGAGTGCCGGTATCAAGCCAGGCAAAGCCGCGCCCCAGGGTCTCGACGCGCAGCTTGCCGCGTTCGAGATAGTGCCTGTTCACATCCGTGATCTCCAGTTCACCACGCCCCGAGGGCGCAATGGACCGGGCCACGTCGGCGGCATTGCTGTCGTAGAAGTAGAGCCCCGTGACCGCGAAGGACGACGGTGGATTCTGCGGCTTCTCGACAATGTCGACGGCACGCCGCTCCGCATCGAAACTGACCACGCCGTAGCGTTCGGGATCGACGACCTGATAGGCAAAGACCACCGCGCCATCCCGGAAGGCGGCAGCGTCGCGCAACATGCCGGAAAAGCCCCGGCCATAGAAGATGTTGTCGCCCAGAACCAGGGCGCAGTGATCCCCGGCCACGAAGTCCTCGGCGATGACAAGGGCCTCCGCGATCCCGCGCGGCGCCGACTGTTCGGCGTAGGATATGTTCAGTCCCCAGTCCCGGCCGTCACCCAGCAACTGCTCGAACCGCGGCAGATCCTCCGGTGTCGAGATCAGCATGATCTCCCGGATATCGGCCAGCATCAGCGTCGCCAGCGGGTAATAGACCATCGGCTTGTCATAGACCGGCAGCAACTGCTTCGACACGACCCGGGTCATCGGGTGCAGTCGCGTTCCGGCACCTCCGGCCAGCACGATTCCCTTCATGACACATCTCCCCCGGTTTCCGTCGGCGCTTCCCCCAGATCACGCAAGAGCCGAGCCAGATGGACCGTCCAGTCAGGCTGTTCGATACCGAAGGCGGCGCGAATGCGACCGCAGTCGAGCACCGAATTGGCCGGGCGCGGTGCCGGACGCGGAAAGGCTTCGGAAGTACAGGGCTCGATCTCCAGGTCCGGGTAATGGGACAGGATCGCGCGGGCAAAGCCGTGCCAGCTCACCGTTGGTGCGCCCGAGAAATGATAGGTCCCCCACGGCACGATATCGGAACGCCGGACGTGATCGCCGATATCCAGGCAGGCGTCGGCGATGGCATCTGCCGGGGTGGGGCCGCCGATCTGGTCATCGACAACCCGCAGCGGTGTCTGGCCGGAGGCGGCCAGGCGCAGCATCGTCTTGACGAAGTTGCTGCCCATCGCACCGAACACCCAGGAAGTCCGCAGGATGACGTGCTTCCCCCAGGCATCGAAGACAGCCTTCTCACCGGCCAGCTTGCTGCGTCCATAGACTGTCGCCGGAGCGACGGGATCATCCTCCCGATAGGGTCCGGACTTGCTGCCGTCAAAGACATAGTCGGTGGACAGATGGATCAGGGGCACGGCAGCCAGCGCACAGGACAGGGCGACATTGCCGGCGCCCTCCCCGTTTATGGCCATGGCGCGCTCCGGCTCCTCCTCCGCCTGATCGACCGCTGTATGGGCCGCGCAGTTAATGACGATTGCGGGACGGCTCTCCGCGACCGTCCGGCGCACCGCATCCGCGACCGTGATATCCAGCTCGTCATGCTTCAGGCCGATGATGCTCTGGCCACGGGCCATGGCGCGCCAGCGCAGGGCCGCGCCGACCTGGCCACCGGCACCAAGGACCAGAATGCTCACGACTGTCCGCCCAGCCTGTCCCGGTCGTGCACCCGCGCCAGCCAGTCGCGCCGGTCCATGTACCAGCGGATGGTGTCTTCCAGACCCGCATCAAAGGTCATGCGTGGTTTCCAGCCGATCTCCCGCTCGATCCGTGATGGGTCGATGGCATAGCGCTGGTCGTGACCCGGCCTGTCCCTGACCCGCGTTACCAGACCGATATGCGGCACATGCGGAGAGTCCGGAACCAGCGCATCCAGCCGCGCGCAGAGATGGCGCACCACGTCCAGGTTCTGCTGTTCCCCGCGCGCGCCGACCAGATAGGTCTCACCCGTCCGCCCGCGCGCCAGCACTGCCAGCAGCGCAGCCACATGGTCATCCACGTGGATCCAGTCGCGCACGTTGTCGCCCTTGCCATAGACCGGCAGGGGACGGCCATCCAGCGCGTTGAGGATCATCAGGGGGATCAGCTTCTCCGGGAACTGGAACGGCCCGTAATTGTTGCCGCAGTTGGTCACCAGCACCGGCAGGCCATAGGTGACGCCGAACGCCCGCACCAGATGATCGGACCCGGCCTTCGACGCGGCGTAGGGCGAGTTCGGACTGTAGGCATCGCCCTCCCTGAACCAGGCGCCGTCGGCCAGGCTGCCATAGACCTCGTCCGTCGATACATGCAGGAACCGGAAATTCTCCCGCCGGTCATCGGGCAGGTCGCGCCAGTATCCCAGAGCGGCCTCCAGCATCACGCCGGTCCCGGTCACATTGGTTCGGATGAAGGCGGAGGGACCGTCGATCGACCGGTCCACATGGCTTTCCGCCGCCAGATGCATCACAGCATCGGGCCGGAAATCCGCAAAGGCCGCGACCATCGCAGGCATGTCGCAGATGTCCGCCTGCAGAAAACGGTAGTTCGACGCTGCAGCCACATCCTCGACGTTCTCGGGCCGCCCGGCATAGGTCAGGCAGTCGATATTGAGCACCTCGACACCATCCGGCACCAACCGGCGGACAAGCGCAGAACCGATGAAACCACACCCGCCGGTGACCAGGATACGCATGGCTCAGATCCCTCCGAATTCAGCGAGTGTCGGCAGCATCAGGTCCTTCTCCGAAATCCGTGCGGACTGCCTGTCCACCGGCCAGTCGATACCCAGCGCCGGATCATCGAAGGCAATGCCCTGCTCCGCGGACGGGTCGTAGGGTGTGGTCACCTTGTAGATGACCTCGGCCCCGTCGGTCAGGGTGCAGTATCCGTGCGCGAAGCCTGTCGGCACCCAGAGCTGGTTCCATTCGGTTTCCGACAGTTCCACAGCCACATGCCGACCGAATGTCGGCGATCCCCGGCGAACATCGACCGCCACATCCAGGATTGCGCCGCGCAGACAGCGGATCAGCTTGCCCTGTGCACTCGGCGGCAGTTGCAGGTGGAGGCCGCGCAATGTGCCGCGCGCGCCATTGCGGACATGGTTGTCCTGGACAAAGCTCCAGTCGTGGCCCTGCGCCGAAAGCGCCACAGCATTCCAGGTCTCGGAGAAGAAGCCACGGTCATCCCCGTGACGGACAGGCCAGAGCTGCAACACGTCGGGAACTGCCGTCGGCTCGATCCGCATGGGTCTGACCGGAGCAGTCAATCCATGACCCGGTCGACCGCCGCGACGGGCTCCCGGCCAGGCTTGCGGAAACGGGCGAGGTAGGCGGGCACGATGGCCTCGACGGTTTCCAGATCGGTGATGCCGAGCTCCGCGAAACCCGGCGCGCCCTCACCCACCACATTGTCTTCCTGCAGCAGACGCACATGATCAAGGGTCAGCGGAGGTGCAGGCAGGAACTGAAGCACGGCACCCATGACCTTCGCGACATCGAAGGGGATCGGCAGCAACAGCGCCTTGCGCCCGGTCTGCTGCAGCACGAACTCCAGGATCTCGCGGAAGGTCATGACCCGTGGTCCGCCAAGTTCGAAGGTCTTGCCCTGCACATCCTCGCGCACCAGCGCAGCCATGATCGCATCGGCGACGTCACCGACATAGACCGGCTGAAACCTTGTGTGCCCGCCACCGACCAGCGGCAGGGCCGGGGCAATGCGGGACATGGCACCGAAACGGTTCATCAGATCGTCTTCCGGCCCGAAAACCACCGACGGACGCAGGATGATAGCTGTCGGAACACTCTCGCGCACCGCCGCTTCGCCTGCGGCCTTGGTCCGGGCGTAGAGTGCGCCTGACCCGGCGTCGGCACCGATCGCGGAAAGCTGAATGAAACGGGTGATGCCCGCCTCCGCAACCGCCTGCGCAATGTTACGCGCGCCGATGGTGTGCGTGGCGGCAAAGGTCTGGTCCGACTGGTGCAGCACGCCGACCAGATTGACGACCGCGTCGGCGCCTTCGACCGCCCTGGCCACGGACGCGGGCTTGCGGATGTTGGCATACAGCGGCGTGACCTGCCCGACGTCGCCCATCGGTTTCAGGAAGATCGCAGCCTCCGGGTCGCGCACGGCGACCGTGACAACCGCGCCGGCACGCGCCAGACGGCGCACCAGGTGACGACCGATGAAACCGGACCCACCGAAGACCGTGACGTGCATGCCCTGCATCCGAAAAGACCTCCCGATCCGTCGGGGATCACCTGCCCCGACCCTGTCGCACTGCTCTATCGTGCCGCTGCGCAGATGGCAACGATGCGATACGTCGCGACGTCACGGTTGGTTGGCCAACCCGCCCTGTGATATGCGGACAGCCAATGCCTGAATGGAGCCCGCATCAATGACCATCCACTTTCATCGCGATGACCTGCCGGACGCCGTCGACCTGGGTCCGACCGTGGCCATCGACACGGAGACCATGGGCCTGAACCCGCACCGGGACCGGCTCTGCCTGGTGCAGCTCTCTGCGGGCGACGGTGACGCGCATCTGGTCCAGATTCGCCCCGGCGGCGCGGCAGCCCCCAACCTCACGCGGATGCTGCAGGACTCTTCTGTCCTGAAGCTGTTCCATTTCGCGCGTTTCGACATCGCGGCCCTGCGCAATGGCCTGGGGGCGGAAACCAGCCCGGTCTATTGCACCAAGATCGCCAGCCGCCTCTGCCGGACCTACACGGACCGCCACAGCCTGCGCGACCTGTGCAAGGAGTTGCTGGATGTGGACATTTCCAAACAGCAGCAGTCGTCCGACTGGGGTGCGGATGAACTGACGGAGGCGCAGATGGCCTATGCAGCATCAGACGTACTGTACCTGCACCGTCTGCGGGCGGAACTGGATGTCCGTATCGCGCGGGAGGGGCGGACCCACATGGCGCAGGCGTGCTTCGACTTCCTGCCGATGCGTGCCGAACTGGATCTGGTCGGCTGGCCGGAGACGGACATCTTCGCGCACTCCTGATCGACAGCAGCACGCGTCCGGAATTCTGCCTTGTGGCGTAAAGGCTTTCTGCACGAATGCGTGCTCTGATGTTGCGTGGCCGCAGCACATCAACCATATTGGCATGAATCTTGTTGTGGACAGCCCGTCCTTGCGCGGGTGCCACACTGAAATCAGACAGGCGAGGCCCTGACCACCCATGGCTGATGAAGCCCGAGCACCGGCAGGCGATACCAGAACCGGCGATGACATCGCGACGGGACGACAGGTCATCGAGATGGAGGCAAAGGCGCTGATGGCCCTCGCTGCCAGCCTCGACGACAGCTTCGTCGCTGCGGTTGACTGCCTGCTGAAGGTCCAGGGCCGGGTCATCCTGACGGGCATGGGCAAGAGTGGCCATGTCGCCCGCAAGATCGCGGCAACCATGGCCTCCACCGGCACCCCCGCCTATTTCGTGCATCCGGGGGAGGCCAGCCACGGCGACCTGGGCATGATCACGGAGAAGGATGCCCTGATCGGGCTGAGCAACTCCGGCGAGACCAACGAACTCGGGGATATCGTCGAGTTCGCGCGCCGCAACATGGTGCCCGTGATCGCCATGGTCGGTCGCATCCCGTCCACGCTTGGCTCCGCCGCCGACGTCTGCCTGCTCACTCCGGACGCGGCAGAAGCCTGCCCGCACGTCCTGGCACCAACGACATCCACGACCATGATGCTGGCGCTTGGCGATGCGCTGGCCGTGGCCCTGCTGGAACGGCGGAATTTCACGGCACGGGACTTCGGACGGCTGCACCCGGGTGGCAAGCTCGGCCGCCGCCTCGTGACCGTTGCCGACATCATGCACGAAGGCACGGAACTGCCGGTCGCGCCCGGTGGCACCCTGATGTCAGATGCCCTGATCGAGATGACCGCGAAAAGTCTTGGCTGCATTGCGATCACGGATGCGGACGGACGGTTGTCCGGCATCATCACCGACGGCGACCTGCGCCGTGGCATGAAGCGCCCGGACCTGCTGAGCCATTCCGTTGAAGACGTCATGACACGCAGCCCCAGGACGATCCGCGCCACGGCGCTGGCGTCCGAAGGTGTCGGCATCATGCACGAGAACAAGGTGACGAGCCTGTTCGTGCTGGATGACGATCAGCGCCCGGTCGGGCTGCTGCACATTCACGACTGCCTTCGTGCAGGTGTCGCATGACGGTCAACGACACCCCGGAAGACGCGAAGGACATTGGCCGGCGCTGGAACGCCCGCCCCCGTTCGGACCGCATCTCGACGGGGGAGGCGCGTCGCAATCCGCTGGTCAACCGGATGAAGTTCGCGCTGCTCGGCGTTTCCGCCCTGCTGGTCGTCGCCCTGCTGGCATGGCCGCAGTTCACGGAGCGCAGCGGCGACCTGCCCATCGACTTCGCCGACGTTGATGTGGGCGCGCCGACATCGACCATGTCCAATGCTCGGTTCATCAGTGGCGGTGCCCATGCCATCAACATTACCGCTGATCAGGTGGTCCAGGATGCCGAGTCACCGGAACTGGTGCATCTGACCAATATCTCCGGCGACACCACGACCGATGACGGTGCCTGGTTCTCCCTGTCGGCCCTGAACGGGAATTATGACCGGGAGGCGCAACGACTGGTGCTGAATGGCGATGTCGCGCTGTTCACGGACAGCGGCAATGAACTGCACAGCGCCAATGCAACGTTCGAACTGGAACAGGGCCGCATCACGGGCGGCGATCCCGTGACCGGCCACGGCCCCTACGGTCGCATCACTGCAGACCGTTTCGAGGTCGCGGGCAACGGCGAGACCATCCATTTCAGGGGTGGCGTCAAGCTGGTGGTCGAAACCGGTGCCGGGGGCCTCTGATGGATCTGACAATGAATTTCCGTGCATCGGTATTCCGGGCGTTCCGGCTTCCGGGCATGATCGCGACCATGCTGCTGGCCCTGGTCCTGCTCTCGCCTGTCAGCGCGCAGGAAGGGCTGGGCGGTGACCCTGATGCCCCCATCGAGATCCAGGCGGACAATCTGGAGGTCTATCGCGACAGGCAACTGGCGATCTTCATCGGCAACGTCGATGCGCAGCAGGGACGCATGAACCTGAAGACGGACGAACTTCACGTCAGCTACCGCGAAGGCGGCGACGGCGGTGAAGGTGCTGCGGTCGGCGGGCGCATCTCCCGTCTGGAGGCCAAGGGCAATGTCCGGGTCTCGACGGAGAAGGAAAGTGCCACCGGCGATCAGGGCGTCTATGACATCGACAGCGCCACCATCGTGCTGGAGGGCGGGGTGCGCCTGTTCCAGAACCGCAACGTGCTTGCCGGACAGCGGCTGGTGATGAACCTGGAAACAGGGGTCACGCGGCTGGATGGCGCACCGGGCACGGGCCGGGTGAAGGGCATCTTCCAGCCCCAGCGCTCGGACGACACCGAATGACGGACGTGACCGACAAGACCGAAACCGCGGATGGGGCAGCCCCGCGCCTGGTGCACGAGAATACCGGCCTCTCGGCACGGAAGCTCGGCAAGCGCTACAAGAAGCGACCCGTGCTGCGTGACGTCTCCCTGTCCGTGCAGCGCGGGGAGGCGGTCGGCCTGCTTGGTCCCAATGGTGCGGGCAAGACGACCTGTTTCTACATCATCACCGGACTGATCAAGGCGGACTTCGGCCAGATCATGCTGGACGGTCACGACATCACCAGTCTGCCGATGTACCGACGTGCCCGGCTGGGTGTCGGCTACCTGCCGCAGGAAGCCTCCATCTTCCGGGGCATGACCGTCGAACAGAACATTCGCGCCGTGCTGGAAGTCGCCGAGAGCGAGCGGGAGATGCGGGAGCAGATGCTGGAGGATCTGCTGGCCGAATTCTCCCTGACCCATCTGCGCCGTGCCTCCGCCATGGCGCTTTCCGGCGGGGAGCGGCGACGTGTCGAGATCGCGCGTGCGCTGGCCAGCCGCCCGTCCTTCATGTTGCTGGACGAGCCGCTGGCGGGCATCGACCCCATTGCTGTCGGCGAGATCCGAGATCTTGTCTTTCATCTGAAGGATCGCGGGCTGGGGGTGCTGATCACCGACCATAATGTCCGCGAAACCCTGGACCTGATCGACCGCGCCTACATCCTGCATGACGGTCGGGTGCTGATGGAGGGCTCGCCCGATGACATCGTGAACCATGACGACGTGCGCCGGGTTTATCTCGGCGAACGTTTCCGGATGTAGGGCGCGCAGCATGGCCATCGGACCCCGCCTGGAGCTTCGGCAAAGCCAGAATCTGGTCATGACCCCGCAACTGCAGCAGGCCATCAAGCTGCTGCAGTTGAACAACATCGAACTGACCTCCTTCGTCGAGCAGGAACTGGAACGCAATCCGCTGCTGGAGGAACGGGAGAAGGAAGACCGCCCCGACCAGCCGGAACCGGAAGCCCGCGCCGAGAGCAGTGACGACGGCTTTGGCGACGAGACGGTCCCGGAACTGTCGATCACGTCGGAGAACGGCGGTGGCGCGGAGGCCGAGCAGGCATTCGATGCGGATCGCGAGAGCGTCAGTGGTGAGGACAGCGTTGCCGACCGCATGGGCGAAACCTCCGCTCCGAGCGGCGATTCCGGGGATACCGGTGGCAGCCTGGGCCAGATGGGCGCCGGTGGCTCTTCACGGTTCGAGGACATGGACCTGAGCCTGGAGAACACCCTGGGCGAGGAAATCGGCATGCGGGACTCGCTGATGACCCAGCTTGGTCTTGCCGTGAATGACGATATTCAGCGGATGGTTGGCTCGGCGATCATCGATTCCATCGACCCGGACGGCTATTTCCGGGAAGACATTGCCGAAATGGCGGAGCGCCTCGGCTGCGAGAGCACGGTCGTCGAAGACATGCTGCAGGTCGTGCAGGGCTTTGAACCTACCGGGATCGGTGCGCGCAACCTGTCGGAGTGCCTGGCGCTGCAACTGATCGAGCAGGATCGCTATGATCCCGCAATGGCGAAACTGGTCGCCCGCCTGGAACTACTGGGGCGTCAGGACTACCCGGCGCTGATGCGCGAATGCGAGGTCGATGAGGAAGATCTGGCCGAGATGGTCAGCGAGATCCGCAGGCTGGATCCGCGACCGGGCAGCAGCTTCGAACACGATGATTCGCAGACAGCCGTGCCCGACGTCCTGCTGCGCCAGAAGCCGGATGGCGGCTGGTCCATCGAACTGAACAGCGAGACCCTGCCCCGCGTGCTGGTGAACAACCGCTATTACGCGGAGGTCAGCCGCACCACGCGGAAATCCGAGGACAAGACCTATCTGAGCGAGTGCCTGAACACGGCCAACTGGCTGGTGAAGTCCCTGGACCAGCGGGCCAACACGATCATGAAGGTGGCAACGGAACTGGTGCGCCAGCAGGACGGGTTCTTTGCGCTGGGAGTGCAGTACCTGCGTCCGCTGAACCTGAAGACCATCGCCGACGCCATCGGCATGCACGAGAGCACCGTCAGCCGCGTCACCGCCAACAAGTACATCGGCACCCCGCGCGGCATCTTCGAGATGAAGTACTTCTTCACTGCCGCGATCCCGTCGAACCGGGGCGGGGATTCGCATTCCGCCGAATCCGTGCGCATGCGAATCCGGGACCTGATCGGAGAGGAAGACCCCAAGAAGATCCTGTCCGATGACCGGATCGTCGAGATCCTGAAGGAAGAAGGAATCGACATTGCCCGCCGGACGGTCGCAAAATACCGCGAAGCCCTGCGCATTCCGTCGTCAGTGCAAAGGCGGCGGCAGAAACGACTGCAGATGTCGATGGCCCGTTGAGAGGCCAGGGTTCCGGTCGCGGAATGTCCCAACGGGACCGGGTTTCAGCGGGTTGACTCGGATTGGGGGCCTACCTATGGTCCGCGCCGCTTTGCGGCACAGCCGGGTTTCGGGGCGTCGCTATGGCGGTAAACAAGAGGCATCATGAAAATCACCATTGAAGGCAAGCAGATTGATCTGGGTGACGCGCTGAGGCAGCGCGCGGAAGACCGGATTGTGGATGCGGTAGGCAAGTACTTCGGCGATGGCATCGACGGTTCCATCACCTTTTCCCGCAACGGCCAGATGATCCAGGCTGATTGTGCGGTCCACATCGGTCACGACATCTTTCTGAAGAGCCACGGCAGCGACAGCGACGCACACGGTGCCTTCGATCTGGCGGCTGAGCGGATCGAGAAGCAGTTGCGCCGCTACAAGCGTCGCCTGAAGGACCATCACGCCCGCCAGAAGCAGGATGGTCTTGCCAATCTGATGGCGCAGGACTACACCCTCGCCAGCGACGAGACCGAGACCGACGAACTGGAGACCGGTGGTGCCGACGCGCATCCCGTCATCATCGCCGAGACGAAGGCCAGCGTGCCCTCCTGCACGGTAAGTGATGCGGTGATGCGGCTGGACCTTGCGAACCAGTCGGCACTGATGTTCAGGAACCTGGGCAACGACCGACTGAATGTCGTCTATCGCCGCAGCGATGGACATATCGGCTGGATCGATCCGGCTCAGGCCTGATCCGCACTTCCCCGCAGGGGGCGGTCTGCAATCCGGACCAAGAAACGAAACAGGTGCAGTAGTGGAAATTCATGACCTCCTGAACCCGGCATCCGTTGTCTTCGGCCTGAAGGCCGGAAGCAAGAAGCAGGTGTTGCAGGAACTGGCCCGGATTGCCGCGGCGCAGGTGGGACTGCACGAACGTGTGGTCTTCGATGTGCTGCTGGAACGTGAACGGCTGGGCAGCACCGGCGTCGGTGAGGGCGTGGCCATTCCGCATGGCCGGATTGCCGATCTGAACGGTCTGAGCGGGGTGTTTGCCCTGTTGAAACAGCCGGTCGATTTCGATTCGCTGGACGGTCGCCCTGTCGATCTCGTGTTCCTGCTGCTGGCACCGCAGTCCGCTGGCGCCGATCATCTGAAGGCCCTTTCGCGGATATCGCGCCTGCTGCGCGACCGGGACATGCGTGACAAGCTTCGCGGCGCGCGCAGCGATGATGCCCTCTATGCGCTTCTGACCACGGGTTCGGCGTCGGAGGCCGCCTGACCGGTGCCGTGACCGGCCAAACTGACAGGGGAGCCTGCTGATGCTGCGCTGGGGTCTGGTTGCCGTTACCGCTGTTCTGCTGGTCGTCACGGTCCTGATGTTCATCGACCGGTTCAGTGACGACCCTGCCCCGGCCGTTCCGTTGGCTGCCAAGCCTGAGACGGCTCCTGATGCTCCCCCTGCTAGCCCGCCGTCTGATGTAACCGTGCCTGCTGCCGCCGCGCCGCTGCGCACCGAACCGGAACCTGTGGCACCAGTCCGGGCTGCCGAGACTGTGGCGCCCGCCCCGGCCACTACCCCCGCGCCAGCGCAGACGACACCATCCTCGCCCACCGAAGAACCCCGACAGACCGTGGCCCAGTTCGCGGACCGCCCTGCAACGCCGAAGCCGGTGGTCCGGGAACAGCAACCGAAACTGGAGCTGGCAAGGCAGTCCGCACGACCGGGTTCCTTCAGTCTGGGCAGTCCGGTGGACTGCACCTTGGGCAAGGACTGCTTCATCCAGCAATACATGGACGTTGACCCCGGTCCCGCCGCGCAGGACTTCATGTGCGGGCATCTGAGTTACCAGAGCCACAGTGGCACGGATTTCCGGGCCCCCAATCTTCGCGCCATGCAGGAGGGGATTCCGGTGATCGCGGCACGGGACGGCGTGGTGCGCGCGTTGCGTGATGGCATGGCGGACGTGAACGTGAAGACCCTGCCCGAAGGCGCGGTCGATGGTCGTGAATGCGGCAATGCCGTCGTGCTGACGCATGAGGACGGCTGGGAAACCCAGTACTGCCACCTGCAGAACGGCTCCGTCTCTGTCGGCAAGGGCCAGATCGTGCGCGCAGGTGACAGGCTTGGCCTGATCGGCATGTCGGGCAAGGCACAGTTTCCCCACCTGCACCTCAGCGTGCGCAAGGACGGTCAGAAGGTTGATCCCTTCCGTGGGGTTGATCCGCAGGTGGCCTGCGGTGGCGATTACCGTCCGCTCTGGGATTCCGTCAGCGGGCAACAGGTCACCTACCAGGCTGGCGGCATTCTCGATCTCGGGATGATCGACCGCCAGTTGACAAAGGAAGAAGCGGAGAGCGGCAACAGTTCCGTCACAACGCTGGACCGCAACGGACAGGCGCTGGTGGCCTGGTACATTGTCTTCGGCATCCGACAGGGTGATGTCATGAGCATCAGCATCACCGATCCAGACGGCAATCGTGTCTTCACCCAGACCCTCAATCCGCACCCGAAGGACCAGGCGCAGTATTTCGCCTTTGGCGGTCGTCGCACGCCGCCCGGCGGCTTTCAGCCCGGCGCCTATCGCGCGGAAGTACAGATGATCCGCGATGGTGCTCTGCACGACCGGCGCGAGATGATCGTGACCCTGCGCTGAGGCACCGGATCAGGCGGCTGATGCCGCCCGGGGCGGGATCAGGATGATCAGCCCACCGATCAGGACCAGCACCGCAAGGCCACCGAAGGCCAGGGTATAGCCGCTGAATGCCAGCAGCAGGCTGAATGCGGCAGGACCGACAACCAGTCCGAAATAGGTGAAGAAGACGGTTGCCGCTGTGGCGGAGGCAATCTGCTCCTCCGGCACCTGGCGGGCGACCTCGGCCAGATAGACACCGTTCCACCCGGCGGCTCCGGCACCGCAGAAGACGGCCAGCACCAGCACCAGCCAGTAGGGCGTGTCGGCATCGACCGTCGCCAGTATCGTGACAGATACCGCCGTCACGATGCCGAAGCTGGCCAGTATGAGGCGCGACTGCCCCAGCCGGTCGTTGAGCCAGCCCGCGATCATGCGAATGGAGAAACTGCTGATCTGCATGGCGGAGAAGGCCGCGCCCGCCGCGACCAGTGACATGGCCGCCTGCTCGGCCAGGAAGATCACCAGAAAGGTTCCCAGGATCATCTGTCCGGCACCGTAGGTGAAGGACATCAGCGCGATACGGACCAGCATCGGATGGCCCCGGACCACGGCAATCGGGATCACGTCCGCCAGGCGCATCGGGACGCGGGCGGGCGCACTGGCGATGACATCCAGATCCAGACGCGACCGCCAGGGCTGCGCCACGACGACGGTCAGGAACCCGATACCGATGATGACCGACACCGCAGCCTGCCAGCCATGTTCCGCTTCAACCAGCGGGATCAGGATGCCGACAAGCGCGCCACCCGCCGGGACGCCGGACTGCTTGATGGAGAAGATCAGACTGCGCCGGGCCGGGTGCGTGTGACGTGACAGCAGGTACGAACCGCCGGGCGCATTCGGGCCGTATCCGATACCGATGAATACCGCCGCCATCAGCGCCAGCGCCGGAATTCCTGCAAACAGCACGGCCAGCGCCAGACCGGAAAGCAGCACACCGGCCTGAATCAGTCGCACAGGTCCGTGTCGGGTCAGCAGGAATGCAGCGACGGAGGTGCCGAACATGGCCCCTGCGAAGGTCAGGGCGCCGAAGATACCCAGTCCGGACTCATCCAGTCCCAGTTCGGGTGGCAGGGCAGGCGCAACAACCGCGGTCGCGCTGAAGAGCGCAGCCGCCACGATCTGCAGCAGCAGTGTCGCGCCGAGCGCCGTCGCGGGGCGTCGCTGATAGGTTGGCCGAGCCGGATCACTCACGCAGCGTCACGCTGCCGGACAATCTCCTCCTCGAAATCCACCAGCCGGTCCTTGCCGAAATACATCTCCGAACCGGCGAAGAAGGTCGGACTGCCGAAGTTTCCGCGATCAACCGACGCACTGGTGTTGGCCATCAGCTTGTCCTTGATGGGCTGTTCCTGAGTGGCGGCAGCTATTGCAGCGCCGTCGAGGCCGGCCTTGTCCAGGGCTGCCACGATCACCGCCGGGTCATCCATCTTCTGCCCGTCCTCCCACATCGCGCGGAACACGGCATCAATATATGCGGGACCGAAGCCATCGCGCTGCGCCACCAGTGCGCCACGCATGATGGCCACCGTGTTCACCGGAAAGTGCGGGTTCATCGTGAAGCGGTCGAGGGCATGGCGGCGGATGAAACGCTGCATTTCCAGCCGCCCGTACTCGCCCTTGTTCAGTACGCCCTTGTTCCATTCCATCGGCGACTTGTTGCCGGTCAGCTTGAACAGGCCACCCAGCAGCACCGGAACATACTTGATCGGCACGCCCGTGCGCTCCGTTATCGCAGGCAGCATGCAGTGCGCCAGATAGGCGTTGGGACTGCCGAAATCGAAATGAAACTCTGCCGCAGGCATGGCTTTCTCCCCCACAGATCGTTCGCGAACGGGACGCCCACGCTCATCCTGACGGGCAGCTTCACCTCTCGCGCAAGTGTGCGTCAATGATACTTCATCGCATGGCAGGGGCGAAGCTGTCGCAAAGACACATTCCGATGCCGCGTGCGTCTGGAAATTGCCGCATTCCCCCTCTATGTTCCGCAAATGCTCAGGAACAGCTTCATATCCGCGGCGCTGCTTGCCGCACTGGTCGCACTCTCCGGCGCACTGCCCGGCGATGCCCATGCCCAGGCCGCACCGCAGAAGATCGGTGACTATCGCGACTGGTCCGCCTGGATCTATCGTGACGGCGAACAGCAGATCTGCTTCGTCACCTCGTCGCCGAAGAAGACCCTGCCAAAGGGTGTGAACCGCGGCGCGATCCGCTTCAACGTGGCCCACCGCCCGACCGACGGTGTGGAGAACGAGATCAGCATGATCGTCGGCTATCCCTTTGCGCCGAAGCGGGAGGCCGTGGCCAGGATCGGCAGCACGGAGATCGGCATGCAGACCGACGGCGAGCGTGCCTGGTCGCTGGATCCGCGTGACGACAGCCAGATGGTCTCCGCCATGAAGGCCGGGCTGGACATGGTGATCACCGGCTTTTCCAAGCGCGGCACCAAGACCACCGACACCTATTCCCTGCTCGGCTTCACCGCCGCCATGAACGCCATAGACAAGGCCTGCCCGTGACCGATCTCGCCATCCAGCCGGAAGTGCGCGCAACCGACCGCCCCCATGCGGCGGGGTTCGACAGTCGGGTCAACCTGATCGGCCTCGACCGCCAGGAGATGGCGGACGCCCTGCTGGATGCGGGGGAACGTCCGGACAAGGTGAAGATGCGCGCGGGACAGCTTTTCCACTGGATCTATGAGCGTGGCGCGCGCGACTTCGACGCCATGACCTCCATCTCCAAGGTCTGGCGCGCCGATCTGGCCGACCGTTTTGTCGTCGGTCGCCCCGACATCAGTGTGGCCCAGCAGTCCAGCGATGGCACCCGCAAGTGGCTGATGCGGTTTCCTGATGGGCATGAGGCGGAGGCGGTGCATATTCCGGAGGCGGATCGCGGTGCGCTCTGCGTCTCCAGCCAGGTCGGCTGCACGCTGACCTGCAGTTTCTGCCACACCGGCACCCAGAAGCTGGTGCGCAACCTGACACCGGGGGAGATCGTCGGGCAGGTGATGATCGCCCGTGATGCGCTGGCCGAATGGCCCAGTCCCCGTGACGGCAACCGCCAGCTCTCCAACATCGTCATGATGGGGATGGGGGAGCCGCTGCTGAACTACGACAATGTTTCAAAGGCGCTGAAGATCGTCATGGACGAGCGCGGGATTGCCATTTCCAAGCGGCGGATCACGCTCTCGACCTCCGGTGTCGTGCCGATGATGAAACGCTGCGGTGAAGACCTGCAGGTCAACCTCGCCGTCTCCCTGCACGCCGTGAACGACGAACTGCGCGACGTGCTGGTGCCGATCAACCGCAAGCATCCGCTGAAGGAACTGATCCAGGCCTGCCGCGACTACCCGGCGGCCAACAATGCCCGACGCATCACCTTCGAATACGTGATGCTGGACGGCATCAACGACAGCCCGGCGGAGGCGCGTGAACTGGTCCGGCTGATCAGCGGCATTCCCGCCAAGGTCAACCTGATCCCGTTCAACCCCTGGCCCGGCGTTGCCTATTCCTGCTCCAGCCCCAAGGCGATCCGCAAGTTCGCGGAGATCGTCAACGATGCGGGCTATTCCAGCCCGGTGCGGATGCCGCGCGGGCGGGACATCATGGCCGCCTGCGGTCAGTTGAAGACGGAGAGCGAACGCGGGCGCCGGGAGAAGACCGGAACCGCCGCAGCGCAATGACGGCACGCGCGGACATCGCCGATCCGGGTGTTCGCGCCGCCTTCGAAGCCTTCCCTGAAACCTTTCACCGGCCGCTGCGCGACCTGCGCCAGCTCATCCTGGAAACGGCGGAGGACGATCCGCGCGTCGGCACCCTTCAGGAAACGCTGAAATGGGGGCAACCGTCGTGGCTGCCTTCGCGGCCGCGTATCGGCACGACCATCCGACTGGGCACCGACCGGCAGGGCATGCATCTGGCGCTGTTCTTTCATTGCCAGACCAGCGTCATCCGCGACTTCCGCAGCGGTCCCGGCAAGGACATGCGGTTCGACGGAAACCGCGCGATCCTGCTGGATCCGGACGGCCCCCTGCCCCGCGACCTGCTGCGTCTGCCCATCCGGCACGCGCTGACCTATCATCTGAAACCGGCAAAGAAACAGGTGGCGGATCAGTCGGAACACCAGACCGCAAGTTCATAGCCGTCCGGGTCGGTGAACTGGAATCGCCGCCCGCCGGGAAAGGCGAACTCCGGTTTCACGATGGCTCCGCCGGCATCCGTCACCTGCTTCGCGACAGTCTCCAGATCATCGCTGTAGAGCACGATCAGTGGTCCGCCGACTGTCACGGTTTCACCGACGGCAAACCCGCCCTTCATGCTGCCATCGGTGAACTCGCAATAGCTGTCGCCATAGTCGGTGAATGTCCAGCCGAAGGCGGCGGCGTAGAAGGCCTTCGTCCGGGCCATGTCTGACACGTTGAACTCGACGTAGTTGATGGCGACCGGGGTGCTTGCCGACATGATCTCTCTCCTGTTTTCGACTTCGGGAACATAAACAGAACATTTTCCGGCGGCAATGGCTGAATCCCCGCTCGCTTGACCGCAGGGCGCACGAGTGCACGAATGCGGCAAGCGACAGCGAGAAATCGCCTGTCAGCAAAGTCGGAGGGATGGGGACCACCATGGGCTATGTCACGCATCTGGAATGCAGCGCGACGGGGGAGAAATTCGACGCCAACACGGTTCACAACCTCTCCCCTGCAGGCAAGCCGTTGCTGGTCCGCTATGACCTGGAGCGAATGCGGCGTGAACTTGACCGGGATGCCCAGACACTGGGGCCGGATGGGCTCTGGAGCTATGCCGCACTGCTGCCGGTCGATGATCCGACCCATCGTGTCAGCCTGGGCGAGATCGCGACACCGCTGCTGCCCCTGCCCCGCACAGGTGCCCGCCTGAACGCCGCGCGGCTCTGGACCAAGGACGAGGGGCGGCTGCCCACCGGATCGTTCAAGGCGCGCGGCATGGCGCTGGCGGTCTCCATGGCGAAGCGCTTCGGCCTGACCCGGCTGGCGATCCCGACCAATGGCAATGCGGGCGCAGCCATGGCCGCCTATGGCCGGGCGGCGGGGATGGAGGTCTACGTCTTCTGTCCGGAGGAAACCCCGGACGTGAACGTGCGGGAAATTGCGCTGCAGGGGGCGAAGGTCTGGCGCGTCAACGGCCAGATCGACCAGTGTGGCGCGATCGTCCGTGACGGCAAGGAGCGGATGGGCTGGTTCGATGTCTCCACGCTGAAGGAGCCTTACCGGATCGAGGGCAAGAAGACGATGGGGCTGGAACTGGCGGAACAGCTTGGCTGGAACGTTCCGGATGCCATCCTGTACCCGACCGGAGGTGGCACCGGCCTGATCGGCATGTGGAAAGCCTTCGACGAACTGGAGGCGCTGGGCTGGATTGGCCCGAAGCGCCCGAAGATGATCGCCGTGCAGGCCACAGGCTGCGCGCCCATCGTTCGCGCCTGGCAGGAGGGGGCGGAGCACGCCACCCGCTGGGAGAATGCGGCGACCGTGGCCAGCGGCATTCGCGTGCCGCAGGCGGTGGGCGATTTCCTGATCCTGCGCGCGGTACGCGACAGCGGCGGCTTTGCCATCGCCGTCGATGACGAAGCGATCATGGCTGCGCAGGCCGATGCCGCGCGCGATGACGGTGTCCTGCTGGGGCCGGAAGGGGCCGCCACGCTGGCCGCATGGCGGTTGGCGGTCGAAGCCGGGCAACTGGATCCGCAGGCCCACACGGTGCTGTTCAACTGCGGCACACCGCTGAAGTACCCGATGCCGCCCGTCAGCCGTTCCCTGAACCTGGATGCCATCGACTGGGACGGGATAGCCAGCGCCTGAAACATACCCCATATGAGATTGCGTGGCGGCGGGCTAACATGTTCTGCTGACGGGGAACACACGGGGAGAGGCTGTTTCATGGATCTGGCGCTGAAGGGGAAGACCGTTCTGATAACAGGCGGTTCGCGGGGGATCGGCTTTGCCTGTGCGGAGGTCTTTGCGCAGGAAGGCGCCCATGTTCATCTGGTGTCCGTCGATCCGGGCCGCCTGCAACATGCCGCCGATATCCTGACCCAGACCTATCACTGCACGGTCGGCACGACGGCGGCGGACCTTTCCGACCCGGCCTCCGTGGCGAAGGTCGCGGCGGACTGCCCGGAACCCGACATCCTGATCAACAATGCCGGGGCCATTCCCGGCGGAGACCTGCAGGCGGTGACCGAAGACCGCTGGCGGGAGGCCTGGGACCTGAAGGTCTTCGGCTTCATCAACATGACCCGCGACTACTACGCCCGTTTCAAGACCCGCGGCTTCGGCACCATCGTCAATGTCATCGGCATGGCGGGGGAGAAGATGGACGCGGTCTATATCGCCGGATCGACCGGCAATGCCTCCCTGATGGCTTTCACCAAGGCCATGGGGGGGGCCAGCTCGGCGGACAATATCCGCGTCGTCGGCGTCAATCCCGGGGCCATCCTGACCGACCGCATCATCGCCCGCTTCCGCGACACGGCGGAGGCGAAGCTGGGCGACGCGGAACGCTGGGAAGAACTGATGAAGAACCTGCCGCTGGGCCGCGCCGGTACGCCGCGCGAAGTTGCCGATACGGTGGCCTTTCTGGCCTCCGACCGTGCCAGCTACATCAGCGGCACCATCGTGACCGTCGATTGCGGACACGCGAACCGAAACACCCTCTTTTGAGCCGGAGATCCTGACATGAAGTTTGGCGTTGGCGCACGTGCCCTCAGAACCGAAGACCAGGACCTGTTGCGGGGCCTGGGCAAGTACACCGATGATGCACAGGTGGAAGGCGCCCTGCGCGGCTACGTCTTCCGCTCCGCCGTCGCGCACGGCACCATCACCAGCCTGGATGTCTCCGCCGCGCGGCAGGCCCCCGGCGTGGTCGAGGTGCTGACCCGCGACGAGCTGGCCGCCGACAAGGTGGGCAACCTGCTCTGCCTGACCGGCATCAAGAACGAGGACGGGACCGACCACCCGCGCCCGCCGCGCACGATCCTGGCCACCGACAAGGTGCGTCATGTGGGTGAACCCGTCGCCTTTATCGTTGCCGAGACACTTGCACAGGCGCGCGATGCCGCCGACCTGATCGAACTGGAGATCGACGACCTGCCGGTCGCGACCGACACCTACGAGGCGGCGCAGCCCGGCGCGAACCCGGTCTGGGACGACATTCCCGACAATGTCGTGTTCCGCTATGGCAAGGGCGACAGGGACGCCGTTGATGCGGCTTTCGACAAGGCGGACCGGGTGACACAGATCCGGCTGATCAACAACCGTCTGGTCTCCAATCCCATGGAGCCGCGCGCGGCCGCCGTGGCCTATGACGAGACGACGGAACGTTTCACGGTCTTCATTCCCAGCCAGGGTCCGGCAATGCATCTGCAGATGCTGTCGGGCATGCTGTCGATCCCGATGGAGAAGCTGCGGATGCTGACCGGCAATGTCGGCGGCGGCTTCGGCACCCGGGCGTTCCTCTATCCGGAATCCTGCCTGACGCTCTGGGCGGCGAAGCGGCTGAAGCGGCCCGTGCGCTGGACCGGCGAACGCTCCGAGATATTCCTCTCCGACAGCCATGGCCGCGACAATGTCACCATCGCCGAACTGGCCATGGACAAGGACGGTCACTTCCAGGCGATCCGGGCCACGACCTACGCCGCCATGGGGGCCTATCTGGCGAACTTCGGCCCCTTCATCCCGACCGATGCCTGCGCAGGGATGTACACCGGCCTCTACAAGATCCCGCTCTGCTATGTTTCCGTGCTCGGCGTCATGACCAACACGGTTCCGACAGACGCCTATCGCGGTGCCGGACGGCCGGAAGCGGCCTACATGATCGAACGGCTGGTGGACCGGGTGGCGACGGAGATGGGTCTGACCCCTGACGAGATCCGCCGCCGCAACTTCCCCACTCCGGCGGAGATGCCGCACACGATGGGTCTGGGCGACGTCATCGACTCGGGCGAATTCACTGCTTGCATGGAAGACGCCATGAAGGCCGCCGACTGGACCGGCTTCGAGGCCCGTCGCAAGCAGTCTGAGGCTGCGGGCAAGCTGCGTGGCATCGGTCTCGCCACCTATGTCGAGCGCTGCGGTGGCGGCAATGGAATCCCGGCGAAGCTGGTCTTCGACGCCGACGCAGGCAAGGTGCGTATCCTGACCGGTGCCATGGACAGCGGCCAGGGCCACACCATTTCCTACAAGCAGATCCTGTCCGAGAAATTCGGCATCGACGCCGATGACATCCAGGTGCTGCAGGGCGACACCGACCTGACCCCGCCGGGCTTCACCGGTGGCTCCAAGTCGATCCCCGTGGGTGGCGCATCGATCCTGGGGGCCGCCGACAAGACGCTGGAAAAGGGCCGCAAGATCGCGGCGCAGATCCTGGAAACGGCGGACGTGGACATCGAATATGCCGATGGTCGCTTCACCGTGGCCGGCACTGATCGTGGCATCGACCTGTTCGAACTGGCCAAGCAGGCCCAGGACCCGGCCAACCTGCCGGAAGGCGAGGAGCCGGGAATCGACAGCGAGCATGATCACACCAACACCGCCCCGACCTTCCCCAACGGCTGCCATGTCTGCGAGCTGGAGGTCGATGCGGCCACCGGAACCGTTGAAATCAGGAACTACACCGTGGTGGACGACTTCGGCGTGACGCTGAACCCGATGCTGCTGGAGGGTCAGGTGCATGGCGGTATCGTGCAGGGTCTGGGTCAGGCCTGGACCGAGCACACCGTGTTCGATCCGGAATCGGGCCAGCTTCTGTCCGGCAGCCTTATGGACTATCAGATGCCCCGCGCGGCGGAGATGCCCAACGTCAACTTCATCACCCGCAACGTCCGCTGCACGACAAATCCGCTGGGCGTGAAGGGTGCGGGCGAGGCAGGTGCCATCGGTGCCCCGCCGGCCTTCGTCAACGCGGTACTGAGCGCCGTGCGGTCGGCGCGCCCGGAGGTGGAGCATCTGGACATGCCGCTGACGCCGCTGCGTGTCTGGCACGCCCTGAACGACTGACGGCCGATGACCGAGGAACGGGCCAAGATCGCGGTCGTTGTCCGCGATGATCTGGAAGTATGGCAGAAGCTGAATGTGGTGGCGTTCCTCGCCTCCGGCATCGCGGCGGCGCATCCGGAGACCATTGGCCAACCATATGCGGACGCAGACGGGCGCGCCTATACGGCGATCTTCGGTCTGCCGGTACTGATCTACGGCGCGGCGGGCGAGAAGCTGGGACGCGCGCTCAATCGCGCCAACGAGCGGGGCCTGACAGTCGGTGTCTACGACCGGGGAATGTTCGCCACCGGCAATGACACCGACAATCGAGCGGTCGTCTCAGCCAGTCCGACCGAGGATCTGGATCTGGTCGGCATCGCCGTCCACGGCGGCGCCAGGGAAGTCGACAAGGCTCTGAAGGGATTGAAATTTCATCCCTGAATCCTGTTGAGGCGGCTCAGAACTCCACCCCGATCTGCGCCTTCACTCCGTCGCGGAACGGATGTTTCAGCAGGGTCATCTCGGTGGCCAGATCGGCGATCTCAAGCAGTTCTTCCTTCGCGTTGCGGCCCGTGATGACCACGTGGGTCATCTCCGGCTTCTCGGTGGTCAGGAATTCCACGATCTCCGCCACCGGTATGTAGTCGTAGCGCAGGGCGATGTTCAGTTCGTCCAGCAGCACCATGTGCACGTCCGGATCGCGGATCAGTTCCTTGGCGCGGTCCCAGGCCTTGCGGGCATTGGCGATGTCGCGCTCCCGGTCCTGGGTCTCCCAGGTGAAGCCTTCGCCCATGGTGTCGAAGGTGCAGATGTCGCCGAACCGTTCCTCGATCAGGCGGCGTTCACCGGTCTCCATGCCGCCCTTGATGAACTGCACCACAGCGCAGCGCATACCATGCGCGATGCAGCGGAAGATCATGCCGAAGGCCGCCGTGGACTTGCCCTTGCCCTTGCCGGTATGGACGACGATCAGCCCCTTCTCCCCCGTCTTGGCCGCCATGATCTTGTCGCGGGCGGCCTTCTTGCGCGCCATCTTCTCGCTGTGGCGTGCGTTGACGTCCTGTTCCTCGGTCATGCTGTCGTCTCCTCTGCCTCGGCCCCGCCAT
>BQJF01000030.1 GCA_021604565.1 Minwuia thermotolerans
ACATTGGTGTTCACCGAAAGTGTCATTAGGTCTTCTCCTGTTCGTGGGAACCTTCTTCTCTGGTCCCCCGGTACACCTGTTGAGCGCCTTGGCGCCGTGTACCGAACTGATTTCAACCTATGTGCCAACTATGCCAGAATCGCGTTACCTGCTGATTTTACTCACTTATTTCTGTTTTCTGACTGAAATTCGATCGAATCGCACCCGGCAGCAACTGCCGGGTTCAGGGCTGCTTGCCAGGGCAATCAGGTAAAATTTTCCGAATCCGGCAATAGAGTCCGGGTTGCGGCAGCAGCGGATCGGCCGAAACCCGCCAAACAGTGCCGAACCGCCCGCCTCAGTCGGCAATGCGCACGAGGACATGCCGCTTCTTGCCGACGGAGAGCTTCACACTGCCGTCGCCAAAGGCATCCGCGTTCAGGGTCAGCCCCTCGTCGGCAACCTTCTCGTCCGCCAGGCGAACCCCGCCACCGCGGATCAGCTTCCGTGCCTCGCCGCGCGACTTGGCCATTCCGGCCCCGATCATCAGATCGATCAGGGCTGCCCCCTCCGCGACCGTGGCCGCCGACACGTCCAGCGTCGGCAGCCCCTCGGCACTGTCACCATCCTCGAACGCCTTGCGGGCGGTCTCGGCGGCGGCGGCGGCGGCGGCGGCGCCATGCACCATGGTGGTGGCAGCATCGGCGAGACGCTTCTTGGCCTCGTTCAGTTCCTGACCCTCCAGCCGCGACAGCGCCTCGATCTCGTCCAGGGGCAGTTCGGTGAACAGCTTCAGGAAACGGATGACGTCGGCATCCGCCGTGTTGCGCCAGAACTGCCAGTAGTCATAGGCACTGAGCCGATCCTCGTTCAGCCAGACCGCGCCCTGCGCCGTCTTGCCCATCTTCTGGCCGTTGGCCAGGGTGATCAGCGGGGACGTCAGGCCGTAGATTTCCCGCTGATCGATGCGGCGGGTCAGTTCGACACCATTGACGATATTGCCCCACTGGTCCGATCCGCCCATCTGCAGCAGACAGCCGACACGGCGCGACAGTTCCAGGTAATCGTAGCCCTGCAGGATCATGTAGTTGAATTCCAGGAACGTCAGTGACTGTTCCCGGTCCAGCCGCAGCTTCACCGAATCAAAGCTCAGCATCCGGTTGACGGAGAAGTGCCGCCCCACGTCGCGCAGGAACGGAATATAGGCCAGCCCGTCCAGCCAGTCGGCGTTGTTGACCATGATCGCGTCGGTCGGTCCGTCACCGAAAGTCAGGAACTTCTCGAAGACCTGGCGGATGCCGGCCATGTTGCGGGCGATATCCTCGTCCGTCAGCAACTGCCGGGCGGCGTCGCGTCCCGACGGGTCGCCGATCCGCGTCGTGCCGCCGCCCAGCAGCACGATGGGCTTGTGGCCGGTCTTCTGCAGCCAGCGCAGCATCATGATCTGGACCAGGCTGCCTACATGCAGGCTGTCCGCCGTGCAGTCGAACCCGATGTAGGCCGGGACCACCCCGTCGGTCAGCGCAGTGTCGAGACCTGTCGTGTCCGTGCACTGATGGACGTAGCCGCGACTGTGCATGGCATTCAGGAAGTCGGAGCGAACAGCGGTATCGGGACTGGTCATCGTGTTGCCTTCGGGTACTGGATCGTCCTGCCGGGGCGAAGCTGCCTTGGCGTTCGGTGGCGGCTGTAGCACACTCCCCCCATGACCGGAAGCGATGCCCCCATGACCGTGCTCGGACTGATGAGCGGAACCTCCGTCGACGGTGTCGACGTGGCGCTGCTGACCAGCGATGGCGAGACCATTGCCGAACTCGGCCCCCGTGCCGGATACGGCTATCTGCCGGAGGAACAGGCGGCGATCCGTGCCGACTTTGGCCAGCCGGTCGCCTCCGACACGGCAAGGGCAGCGGTGACCGCGGCCCATGTCCGTGCCATCGACAGCTTTCTGGCGGAATATCCCGATGCCCGGCCGCAACTGATCGGATTTCACGGCCAGACGACCTTCCACGATCCGGCGCGGCGGGTGACCGTACAGATCGGTGATGCCCTGGCGCTGGCCAATCGCTACGGCCTGCCGACCGTCACCGGGTTCCGAAAGGCGGATGTGGCGGCGGGCGGGGAGGGTGCGCCCCTGGCGCCGCTGTTTCATGCCGCCATGACCGCCGGTCTGCCCCGGCCACTGGCCGTGCTGAACCTGGGCGGCGTCGGCAATGTCACCTGGATCGGCGAAGCGACGGACGAGATCCTCGCCTTCGATACCGGCCCCGCAAATGCCCTGATCGACGACTGGATGCAGCAGCGCACCGGAACGGGCCGGGACACGGACGGCAAGGCGGCGGCGGCTGGTCAGGTCGATGCCGACTGGCTGCGCGAACTGATGGACAATGCCTATTTCGACCGCGAACCGCCGAAGTCGCTGGATCGGGAGGCATTCCAGCCCGAAAGCTGGCCCGAGGGGCTCACGACCGAGGATGGAGCGGCAACCCTGACCGAATTCACTGCACGATCAGTCGCGCGCGCCCTGCCTCACCTGCCGCAACCGCCACTGCGCTGGCTGGTGACCGGTGGCGGACGACACAACCCGACACTGATGCAACGACTGGCCACTGTGCTGGGCGTGCCCGTGGAACCCGTGGAAACCATCGGCCATGACGGCGATGCGGTGGAGGCGCAGGCCTTCGCCTTCCTGGCCGTCAGGGCGTGGCGCGACCTGCCGCTCAGTCTGCCCGGCACGACGGGCGTGCCGCATCCCATGCCCGGCGGCGAAGTCGTCTGGCCGGGTCAGAGATCAGCCGCGGAATGATCGTCTGTAAGTGACTCAGAGCCCCTCGATCGCGGCACGGCGGCGGTCGACGTAGCTGCCGACCAGTTGATCGACCTCTTCCATCTCCTGCTCATAGAAGTGGTTGGCACCATCGATCTTCTCGTAGTCGATGATGATCCCCTTCTGCGTCTTCAGGCGATCCACCAGCTTCTGCACATCCGGCTCCGGCACCAGATCATCTTCCGTGCCCTGCACGATGATGCCCGATGACGGACAGGGGGCGAGGAAGGTGAAGTCGAACATGTTCGCGGGCGGGGAGACGGAAATGAAGCCTTCCACCTCCGGTCGGCGCATCAGCAACTGCATGCCGATCCAGGCACCGAAGGAATAGCCGGCAATCCAGCAGGCGCGCGCATCCGGCTTGATCTGCTGCATCCAGTCGAGGGCGGAGGCGGCATCGGAAAGCTCGCCAATGCCCTGGTCATGTTCACCCTGACTGCGACCGACGCCCCGGAAATTGAACCGCAGCACCGAGAAACCACGCGCCTTGAACAACTGAAACATGTTGTAGACGAGGCGGTTGTTCATGTTGCCGCCATAGAGCGGGTGCGGATGCAGGACCAGGGCAATCGGTGCCGTCTCGTCCTCGACATGATGGTAGCGACCTTCGAGACGACCTTCCGGTCCGTTGAAAATGACTTCGGGCATGGGGACTGAATGATCCTCAGACAGGTTTGGGGGCATCGCCTGCTATGCTGTGGGCACAGCGCAGGAAACCGCGGGGCGGCGCCTGATATACGCGCATTGTCGCAGTGATTCCAGCTTTCCGGACACCGGTCTGTGAGCAGGTGGTGGTTTGACGAACAAAATTCGTAGAATATATAGCTGGTACCGGGTGCTGTTCCGCATCCGGAACAATGCACCGGGGAGTGACGCCATGTGGCAGTCTCTGCGATCTGACATCAGGGCCATCATGGCGCGGGATCCCGCCGCCAAGTCGACGCTCGAGGTCGCGCTCTGTTACCCCAGTTTTCATGCCGTGCTGATCTATCGTGCCGCGCACTGGCTGTGGCAGCGCAGGCTGCATCTGGCGGGGCGGTGGCTTTCCCAGATCGGGCGGTTCCTGACGGGCATCGAGATTCATCCGGGCGCCACCATCGGCTCCGGCTTCTTCGTCGATCACGGCATGGGCGTGGTGATCGGGGAGACGGCGGAGATCGGCAACAATGTCACCCTGTACCATGACGTGACGCTGGGCGGGGTCGCACCGTCCGTGAACTCAGCGGCACAGGTAGGCCAGAAGCGGCATCCGACGCTGGAGGATGATGTCATCGTCGGCTCCGGTGCGCAGGTTCTGGGCCCCATCATTGTTCGCAAGGGCGCGCGCGTCGGCGCGAACGCCGTCGCCGTGAAGGAAGTGCCACCGGGTGCGACCGTGGTCGGCATCCCCGCCGAAGTGGTGAACAAGTCGAAGCCGCGACTGGTGGAGAACCCCGACGATCATCTGCCGACCTTCGCCGCCTACGGCATGCCGACGGATGGCACGACCAGCCCCGTGGCCCAGAAGATGGCGATGATGCTGGCGGAGATGGAAGCCCTGCGGGCGCGGGTGGAAGAACTTGAGGCGCAGCAGGCAAAGGACGCCGAGCCGCTGGTGCGCGTCATTTCCTGTGGTGAAGATTGACGACACCGCGCGCCGGTGCTGATCTGGCACCATGCTGAAGCAGCGACATTATCTGGATTTCAACGCGACTGCACCGCTGCGGCCAGAGGCCAGGGCCGCCATGCAGGCTGTCATGGACAGTTCAGGCAATCCGTCCAGCGTGCATGCGGAAGGCCGTGCGGCCCGCGCGCGGCTTGACACGGCCCGCCGTCAGGTTGCGGCACTGGCCGGCTGTCGGGCCGCAGACGTCTGTTTCACCGGTGGCGGGACCGAGGCCAGCAACTGGGCGCTATCGGCCTGGCCGGACCGCCGGATACTGGTCTCGGCAGTCGAGCATGACGCCACCCTGCGCACCGCTGAACGGCTGAATGGCGAGACTGTTCCCGTTGATGAGCAAGGGCGTGTTGATCTGGACGCGCTGCGCGGGCTGCTGGCTTCCAATGATGAGGCACCGGCACTGGTCTCGGTCATGGCTGCCAACAATGAAACAGGTGTGGTGCAGCCGATTGCCGAGGTCGCTGCGATCTGTCGCCAGGCGGGTGCACTGCTGCATGTCGATGCCATTCAGGCGGCAGGCAGGATGACGCTGGCCGACGTGGTTGCCGTGGCGGACATGGTCAGCCTGTCCGCGCACAAGATCGGCGGACCCGCCGGGGTCGGTGCCCTGATTGTCCGCCCCGCCCTGCAGATCGCGCCGATGATCGTCGGCGGAGGACAGGAAAGCTGGCGGCGGGCGGGTACGGAGAACCTGATCGGAATTGCCGGTTTCGGTGCGGCAGCCGAGGCGGCGCTGGCCGGACTCGAGCCCGACATCGAACAGATGAAACAGATGCAGCAGTCGCTGGAAGCCGGATTGCGCGCCGCCTGCCCCACGGTCGAGATCATGGGTGACGGGGTGGCACGCCTGCCCAACACGACCTGTGTGCGGATGCCCGGCGTCGCCGCGGAGACCCAGGTCATGGCGCTGGATCTTGCGGGGATCGCGGTCAGTGCCGGATCCGCCTGCAGTTCCGGCAAGGTCACGCCGTCGCATGTGCTGACCGCAATGGGGCGGAGCATGGAAGCCGCGACCGAGACGATCCGCATATCAACGGGCTGGACGACGACGGCTGAGGACATCGAAGCCCTGATTTCGGCCTGGAGCGATCTCTGGAACAGGAAACGCGCCGCGTGAGCGAGATCATCTATCTGGATCACCACGCCACCACGCCGGTCGACCCCGATGTCCTGGCGGAGATGCTGCCGTGGTTCACGGAACGGCCCGGGAATCCGCATTCACGCCACCATGAACATGGCTGGGCGGCGGAGGCTGCGGTCGACCTGGCCCGTATGGAGATATCGGAACTGCTTGGCGGTGCGCCCGACCAGGTGATCTTCACCAGCGGCGCAACGGAGGCGAACAACTGGGCCCTGACCGGCATCGCCGCCAACCTGCCGCCCGAACGTCGCCGCATCCTGACCACCAACGTGGAACACCCCTGCGTGCTGGAGACCGTGCGGCGGCTGGCGCGGGAGGGATGGCCGGTCACCATCATGGCGGTCGAACCGGGTGGCGGTATCGATCCGGAAACGGTTGTCGCCGAACTGGCGGGCGGTGACGTGGCACTGGTCTCCGTCATGCTGGCCAACAACGAGATCGGCACCATTCAGCCGGTGGCGGACATCGCCCGCGCCGCGCACGCGCACGGTGCCCTGATGCACTGCGACGCGGCGCAGGCCCTGGGACGCATCCGCATCGACATCGGCCGGTTGGGTGTCGACCTGATGAGCATCACCGCGCACAAGCTGCATGGGCCGAAGGGGATCGGCGCGCTGGTCCTTTCGGACGTCGCACGCGCGGCCATCCGTCCGATGATGGCAGGCGGCGGACAGCAGGACGGGCTGCGGTCGGGCACTGTGCCGACACCATTGGCCGTGGGCTTCGGGGCGGCCTGCCGCCTGGCACAGGACCATCTGACCGACGACATGGCCACGATCCGGGGTCTGCGCGACCGGCTCTGGCTCGGTCTTTCGGAGCGGGTGGAGGGGCTGCACATCAACGGCGCGCAACTGATGCGGCTGCCCGGCAACCTGAATTTCCGGGTCGAGGGTGCGGACGCTGACGACATCATCCGCGCGGCACCGGAGGTCGCGATCTCGACCGGGTCGGCCTGTTCCTCGGAATCTTCGGACCCGTCGCATGTGCTGCAGGCCATCGGTCTCAGCGACGCCGCCATTCGCAGTTCGTTGCGTATCGGCTTGGCACGAACCAACGATCAGGTTCAGATAGACCGCACCATTGATATTCTCGGCGACGCCATCGGAAAGGCCAGACAGAAAGCATGAACGACAAGAGTACCGTCCGGGTGACCTTCATCAACGCGGACGGAAAGCGTATCGAGGCGTCGGGCAAGCCCGGCGAGTCCCTGCTGGAGGTGGCGCACCGTTACGATGTGCCGATCGAGGGGGCGTGTGAAGGCTGCATGGCCTGCTCGACCTGTCACGTCATCGTGCAGGACCCGTGGTTCGACCGCCTGCCCGAACCACGGGAGGAGGAGGAAGACATGCTCGACCTCGCCTACGACCTGCAGGAAACCTCGCGCCTGGGATGTCAGGTCCTGCTGTCGGAGGAAGTAAACGGCATGGTGCTGCGCCTGCCGCGCGGCAGCCACAACGTGCTGCTGGGTTAGGATCTTGTGCTTGCTTCCCCCCTTGCGGGGGAAGGAGCATTTCGACATTCAGGGCAATGCTGCCAGCCTTTGTGACTGTGCCTCGCGAATTGCAGAGGCCCGGAGGCCTGGGCGGCAGACGGCCCCGCTTCAGGCCTGCACGACCTTGTGGTCAATGGCGCCGAAGATCGACTTGCCTTCGCCATCCTGCATCTCGATCCGGATCCGGTCACCGAAGCGCATGAAGGAGGTGGACGGTTTGCCGTCGCGGATGGTCTCGATCATGCGGATCTCGGCGATGCAGGAATAACCGAGGCCGCCGTCCGCCACCGGGCGACCGGGACTGCCATCCGGGTCGAGGTTCGAAACGGTGCCGGAACCGACGATGGTGCCTGCCGACAGCTTCCGCGTCTTCGCCGCGTGGGCGATGAGCTGCGGGAAGCTGAAGGTCATGTCCTGGCCTGCTTCCGGCTTGCCGAACAGGTCGCCGTTGAGCGTCGAGAGCAGCGGCAGGTGGACCTTCGCACCATCCCAGGCGTCCCCCAGTTCGTCGGGTGTGACGGCGACGGGGCTGAACGCGCTGGACGGCTTGCCATGGAAGAAGCCGAAGCCCTTGGCTAGTTCACCGGGGATAAGCCCGCGCAGTGAAACGTCATCGACCAGCATCAGCAGGCGGATGTGCCCGCCAGCCTGCTCGATCGAGACGCCCATCGGTACATCGCCGGTGATGACCGCCACCTCGGCCTCGAAGTCGATGCCGTAGTCCTCCGACGCCACCACGATATCCTCGCGCGGGCCGATGAAACTGTCGGAGCCACCCTGGTACATCAGCGGGTCGGTCCAGAAGCTCTCCGGCAGTTCCGCGCCACGGGCCTTGCGCACCAGTTCGACATGATTGACGTAGGCCGACCCGTCCGCCCACTGGTAGGCGCGCGGCAGTGGGGACACGAGCTTTGCCGGATCGAGATCGAACGCATCGCGCGCGCCGCCGACGTTCAGCGAGTGATAGGTGGCGTCCAGCAACGGCGCTGCGTGGTCCCAGTTGTCCAGCGCCGCCTGCATGGTGGGCGCAATGTCCGCCACCGGTGCGGCGCGTGTCAGATCACGGCTGACGACGACCAGGCGACCATCACGCCCTTCGTTCAGTGAGGCAAGTTTCACGAGGACGCTCCATCCTTGATGTATCCGCGCTTTATCTGATCGAGTTCGATGGATTCGAACAAGGCCTTGAAGTTGCCCTCCCCGAAGCCCTCGTTGCCCTTGCGCTGGATGATCTCGAAGAAGATCGGCCCGATCACCGTCTGGGTGAAGATCTGCAGCAGCAGGCCGCCACCCTGCCCCTCGCCGCCGTCGATCAGGATGTTGTTGGCCTGCATCCGGGTCAGGTCTTCGCCATGGCCCGGCACCCGGCCCTCGACCCCTTCGTAGTAGGTGGCGGGAGTCTCCTGGAACGGCACGCCCAGCGACCGCATGTGCTCCACCGTCGCGTAGATGTCGTCGGTGCCGAAGGCGATGTGCTGGATACCTTCGCCGTGATATTCCTCCAGATATTCCTGGATCTGGGACTTGTCGTCGGAACTCTCGTTGATCGGGATGCGGATCATGCCGCAGGGGCTGGTCATGGCCTTGGACTTCAGCCCGGTCACCTTGCCCTCGATATCGAAGTAGCGGATTTCCCTGAAGTTGAAGAGCCGCTCATAGAAGTCCGACCATTCGTCCATGCGTCCGCGGTGCACATTGTGGGTCAGGTGATCCAGATAGGTCAGGCCCGCACCCGCCGGTTTCACCTCCGCCCCCGGAACGGGTTCGAAGTCCACATCGTAGATCGAGCCCTTCGCGCCATAGCGGTCGACCAGATAGATCAGCGAGTCGCCGATCCCCTTGATCGCCGGGATGTTCAGTTCCATCGGCCCGGCATGGGTCTCGACACCCCAGGCACCCTGTTCCAGCGCCCGCTTGTAGGCTGCGGCAGCGTCCTTCACCCGGAAGGCAATGGCGCAGGCACTGGGGCCATGCAGCGCGGCGAAGGAGCGGGGGAAGCCGGACTTCTCGCCATTCACGATCAGGTTCACGTCGCCCTGCCGATAGAGCGTCACGTCCTTGGAGCGATGCCGCCCGACGGCAACGAAGCCCAGCATCTCGAACACCTTGCCCAGCTTCTCCGGTTCCGGCGCAGTGAATTCCACGAACTCGAAACCATCCGTCTGCATCGGGTTTTCCCAGAGATCAGCCATGTCCGCTCTCCTCCACATGAATTGGGTTGTTGGTCGTCTTGGTCGCTGCGCCAGCCCGTTCCCGTCTGTAGGTGGTCAGTCGGGGCTTGACGGAACAATAGTTTCAATTGAAACTAATTTCAATGCCTGATCCTGATGTCATCGACCTGCCGAACTTCCTGCCCTACCGCCTGGCCGTGGCCACGGATGCGGTCAGTGGTCGGCTTGCGCGCCGCTACCGGGAGGAATTCGACCTGAGCATCCCGGAGTGGCGGGTGATGGCCGTCCTGGGCCGGTACCCCGACATTTCCGCCAACGAGGTCGCAGCCCGCAGCGCCATGGACAAGGTCCAGGTCTCCCGCGCCGTGGCCCTGCTGATCCGCAATGGCCATCTGGACAGGCGCGCCGACGACACCGACCGACGCCGCACCATGCTGTCCCTGTCCGACAGCGGTCAGGAGATCTATCGCCGGATCGTGCCCATGGCCCGCGCCTACGAACAGGACCTGTTCGCGCGCCTGTCAGGCCCGGAAGCCGAGGTCCTGATGCGCGCGCTGGCGCAGCTCAGTCAGCCGTGAAGCTGATGAACATGCGGCGGAACGGGAACACGGTGATGCCATCACTGGCCATCGGATAGGCCTGACGCAAGCGCGCCCGATAGAGTTCCGTGAAGCGCCCGAAGTCCGCGTCGGAAAGGTTCTCCTGCACCGGCAGCAGGGCGGTGCCGCGCACCCATTCGAGAACCGGGTCCTCCCCGGTCAGGCTTTGCAGGTACTCGGTTTCCCAGACATCGACCTGTCCCGACAGCCCGCGCAGCAGCCCGTGATAGAATGCCGGTGGCTGCACGAAGTCCCCCAGCAGCTTGCCCGCCAGCGCCTCCTGGAACGGCGGCTGACTGGCCACCTCCGCGATCAGGGCATGTGACGGGGCGGCGAAGTTGTTGGGCATCTGGACCGCAAGCACACCGCCCGACGGCAACGCGCGCGCCAGACGGCTGAACAGCCCTGCATGGTCCGGCACCCAGTGCAGGGAGGCATTGGCGAAGATGATGTCCGCCCCCTCCGCCGGTTGCCAGTCCGCGATATCGCCGAGCTGCCAGTCGATGGCAGCGTCGGCCGCCGACGCCTTCGCCAGCATGGCCGGGGAGTTGTCGACCCCGCAGATCTTCGCCCCGGGCCAGCGGGCGCGCAGCAGCCGCGTGGAATTGCCGGGCCCGCAGCCCAGGTCCACCGCGCGCCGCGGCGCGTCGTGCATCACCCGGTTCAGCAGATCGACGGCGGGCCGGGTGCGCAGGTCACCCATGGCACCCTTCATGTACTGATCGGGATTCCACTGGTCGCTGTCACCGTTGCTCATCGCCTTCCCCTCCGCCGATTGACCTTTGCCTGCATTGCACCGGATACTCCCCCTGTGACTGGGGAGGCACAATCATGAAATTCGAGGACTACAAGACCATCAGCTTCAAGCGGGAGGGCAAGGTCCTGACCGTGACCCTGAACCGTCCGGACGTGCTGAACGCCGTCAACGGTGACCTGCATACGGAACTCAGCCATGTCTTCTATGACGTGGCGACCGACCCGGCAGACATCATCGTGCTGACCGGTGCGGGGCGGGCCTTCTGCGCCGGCGGTGACATCGACTGGATGCAGTCCGGCGTCGATGACCCGCTCGGATTCGATTCCGTGGTCTTCGAGGCAAAGAAGATCATCTTCGGCCTGCTGGACTGCGAGAAGCCGATCATCTGCCGCCTGAACGGCGACGCGGTGGGGCTAGGGGCCACCATCGCCCTGTTCTGCGACATCATCATTGCCAACGACAGTGCGCGTATTGGCGACCCGCATGTCTCGGTCGGGCTCGTGGCAGGTGACGGCGGGGCGGTGATCTGGCCACAGTTGATCGGCTATGCCCGCGCCAAGGAATACCTGATGACGGGCAAGCTGATGCATGCGGAGGACGCGGTGGCGATGGGCCTGATCAACCACGCTGTCCCGGCCGGAGAACTGGACGAGGCCACGGATCGCATGGCGACACGCCTGGCCAATGGCGCGGCCCAGGCGATCCGATGGACCAAGGTGTCGGTCAATGTCGGGCTGAAACAGCTTGCCCACAGCATCATGGATACCTCGCTCGCCTACGAGTCGCTCTCCAATCGCTCGAAGGATCATCAGGAAGCGGTCAATGCGTTTCGCGAGAAGCGCCGGCCCGTGTTCACCGGGGAGTAGAGGCAGATGGCACGCATACCCTACGTCGATCCGGCCGATGCGCCGGAGAAGGTCGCGGACCTGTTGCAACAGCTTCCCGCCATGAATGTCTTTCGCATGCTGGCCCATGCCGCGCCCGAATTCCGGCGCTTCGTTGCCTTCTCCGATGCCCTGCTGCGCAAGTCCGCGGTGGACAAGTGGTTGCTGGAACTGGCCATCCTGCGGGTCGGACACCTGTCCAACGCCCCCTACGAGATCCAGCAGCATGAGCCCATGGCGGCGGCTGTGGGTGGCACGGCGGAGAAGATCGCCGCCATCGCGTCATGGCCCGAAACCGATGTGTTCAACGAGGTCGAGACCCTGATCCTGCGCTACACCGATGATGTCGTAGCCAATGTCCGCGCCAGCGACGCGACCTTCAGGCCGCTGGCGGAGCGCATGGATCATCAGCAGATGGTGGAACTGACCATGAGCATCGGCTGCTACATGATGGTCAGCCGCCTGCTGAACACCTTCGATGTGGATCTGGAGGCTGCGGACGGCCCCGCAATCACGCTGGACCGCTGAGATCATCCGGGGCTGCTGCCCGGTCCCGGCAGCCCCACCGATTGCGGCAAGGCGACCTGCAAAATGCAAGATGCGGATGCCCGGAAGGCGGGAATCCGGGATCCCGGCGCGGTCGGATGCGTGCGGCAGCCCATACGGCGTGATTGAGTAAAATGCGCTTCAAATTTCCGTATCATTTTATATTTCTCAATTAAAACAAATACTTATACTGTTTGTTCAGACTCTGACGCTCTAATGAAGGCGAACCGGGGCAAGAATCCCGTGGCTCCAGGCTGCTGGTACGAAACTGGCAACCTTCCTGTCATCAGGGTCCGGAATGGGCTGTGCTGTCCGAAAGCGCAACATTCCGGAGGGGCAAGATGGGAAATTGTCCGAAAACGGGACAGATGTAGGAGAGTTCGGCATGTCACTACTCGCACAGATGATTGGCCTCGATGCCAGCACGCGCATCGCATTCGCGACCATCAATGGTGACGGAACCGACGAGAGCCTGCAGGGCACCAATGACGACGACCGGATCTTCGGCGGCGGCGGTGACGACAGCATCGGCGGCCTTGCCGGTGACGACACGCTGCGCGGCGACGAAGGCAACGACAACATCAACGGCGGTGGCGGCGACGATGTGCTGCGCGGCGGTGACGATGATGACCGGCTGTTCGGCGGCGGCGGCGACGACGTCATCCAGGGTGATGACGGCAACGATTCCATGTCCGGCGGCGCGGGCGAAGACGACCTGCGTGGCAACAACGGCGACGACACGATCAAGGGCGACGCGGGCGATGACGACATTGCCGGTGGCGCGGGCCGTGACGAGGTCGATTATCGCGACACCGACGGCGACGTGACCGTCGATCTTGGTGCCGGTGGCAATGACAACGGCCTGGCCGAGAGCGACGATTTCGGCACTGACACCCTGGAGTCCATCGAGATCGTGAAGACCGGTGACGGCAACGATCTCATTGCCGGTGACAATTCCAACGAGGAACTGTTCGGCGGCGGCGGCGACGACATCCTGGTCGGCAATGACGGTGATGACCTGATGGATGGCGGTGCAGGAAATGACGAGGCGTTCGGCGGCAACGGCCAGGACACCGTCCGTGGCGAGGACGGCGACGATTATGCCGAGGGTGGTGCCGACGACGACGACCTGTTCGGCGGCGCGGGCACGGACGTACTGCTCGGTCAGGACGGCAACGACACGCTGTCAGGTGACGGGGGCGACGACTACCTGATCGGTGGCGAAGGCGATGACACCATCAACGGCAACGACGGCAATGACGACATCGACGGCGGCAACGGCAATGACAACCTGCGCGGCAACGATGGCGATGACACCATCGAATCCGGTGACGGCGACGACAATGTCACAGCCGGAAACGGCAACGACTTTGCCAATGGCGGCAACGGCAACGACACCCTGCGCGGCAACGGTGGCCTGGATGACCTGGTCGGCGGCATCGGACACGACCTTCTGTTCGGCGGCGAGGACAATGACATCCTGAACGGTGATGCGGGTGACGACTCGCTGTTCGGAGAGGACGGCGACGACGACCTGGACGGCGGTGACGGCAACGATTCAATCAACGGCGGCAATGGCAACGACGTGGCCTTTGGCGGCCTGGGCGACGACATCCTGCAACTGCTGTTCGGGGAAGACTTCGCCGAGGGCGGTGCCGGTCAGGACATCCTGCGCGGCGGCGACGGTGACGACACGCTGAATGGTGATCAGGACAATGACACGGTGCGCGGCGACGACGGTGACGATGTCGTTGCAGGCAATGACGGCGACGATTCGGTCACCGGCGGTCTGGGCCAGGACATCCTGACGGGTAACGCCGGCAACGACACCCTGTTCGGTGACGAAGGCGGCGACACCATGGACGGCGGTCTGGGTGACGACGACATGCGCGGCAACGACGGTGATGATGTCGCGGCGGGTGACTGCGGTGAGGACACCATCTCCGGCGGCGCGGGCAACGACCTGCTGTCGGGCGGCGAGAACAACGACACCGTTCTGGGCGGCGACGACAACGACACCCTCTTCGGCGACGGCGGCGACGACGTGCTGCGCGGCGAGGCTGGTGATGACGTTGCCCACGGCGGCTATGGCAATGACATCCTTGCCGGTGCCGATGGCAACGACACCATGTTCGGTGACGAGGGCGACGACGAGCTGGATGGCGGCGCGGGTAATGATGCGCTGGACGGCGGTGAAGGCGATGACCTGATCGACGGCGGTGTCGGCAACGACACCGTGAACGCCGGTGACGGCAACGACGAAATCTTCGGTGAGGATGGCGACGATGTCGTTTTCGGCGACGCGGGTGATGACACCGTCTTCGCGAACGAAGGCGACGACACCGTCTATGGCGGTGACGGCCTGGATGCCGTCTCCGGCGGCGAAGGCAACGATCTGATCAGCGGCGGCGACAACCGCACCTTCCTGGGTGACGACCTGCTCGGCGAATTCACCAGTGACGCGGACGACAACAGCTCGGGCGGCGGATCGTATGGTGGCCATGGCGGTGGTTCGCACGGCGGCTGGGGCTGGGGCGGCGGCCACCATGGCTGGGGCGGCGGCTGGAACAGCTGGAAGGGCAGCAAGTACGGCAAGAGCAAGAGCAGCAAGCACGACAAGCACGACAATGACAGCGAGGAGACCCTGTCGCAGACGGTCGACGTTGATTGCACCGGCGTCTTCCGGCTCGAACTCACCCTGACCAGCGAGTCCTCGAACTGCTGGGACCGGCGCGGCGACAATGGCGATATCGAGATCCGTGTCGGTGGTGAAGTCGTCGCGGTTGTCAGTGCCGCGAGCGCGGGCACGCAGCATCTGAGCTTTGACGTTCTGATCCCGCTCGGTGCGACCGAGATCGAGATCGTGGGCCGCAACATCGGTGAAGTGCTGGAAGATGCATCACTGAAGCAGGTCTACAAGGAAGAGCTGTTCGGCAACGAGGGCGATGACACCATCTACGGCGACGCAGGCGACGACTTCGTTGACGGCGGCGACCAGAACGACCTGGTGGACGGCGGTGAGGGCGAAGACCTGGTCTGTGGTGGCGATGGTGATGACACCATCGTCGGCGGCACCGGTCCGGACACGCTGCATGGTGGCGAAGGTTACGACATCGCCGACTATCACGGCGCGTCCGAAGCCGTCGCGCTGACCCTCTCGGACGTCGATCGCCATGGAATCGGTGGCCACTTCAAGGGTGCCGAGGAAGGTGGCCTTGCCGGTGAGGCCGAGGGCGACTCCTTCATCGAGATCGAGGAGATCAACGGCTCCTGCTTCGACGACACCATCCAGGGTGCCGATTTCGCCATGACGTTCACGCTGAACGAAGGCGACGACATCTTCGACACCAACGACACGAGTTATGCAGAAGACACGGTTGACGGCGGACAGGGCAACGACACGATCTGGTCGGGCCGTGGCGATGACGTCATCAGCGGTGGCGAAGGCGATGACTATCTGTTCGGTGAGAAGGGCGACGACCTGATCACGGGCGGTGCCGGTGACGACGTCATGTACGGCGGCGACGGCAGCGATACCTTCGTCTACGAGGACGGCAATTTCGGCAATGACGTGATCAAGGACTTCGATCACTGCCGCGACGTGCTGGACTTCAGCAACTCCGGTCTGACCTTCTCCGACCTGACGGTCTCCAACGACGGATATGACCTGCTGATCACGCTCGACGCCGACAATTCGGTTCGCCTGAAGGGTGCCGCAGGCCTGCGCCTGACGGACGACATCCTGAAGATCGAAGGGTTGGACGCCAACCTGATCACCGGCACGGGCGGTCGTGACTACCTGAATGGCAGCAACGACGATGACCGCATCCTGGCGGGCGGCGGCAACGACTTCGTGCGCGGCAACTACGGTGATGACACCATCGCGGGTGAAGATGGCCACGACCGGCTCTATGGCGGCAGCGGCAATGACGTGATCGCGGGTGGCGAGGGCTGCGACGTGCTTTCCGGTGACTGGGGCAACGACACCCTGAACGGTGGCGCGAACAATGACTGGCTGTCCGGCGGTTCGGGTGCCGATGTGTTCGTCTTTGACGACACAGCATTCGGCAACGACACGATCACCGACTTCTCCAGCTACCATGGTGACCGCATCGACATGTCGAACCTCAACCTCTCGTTCGACGACCTCAACATCTGCCGCTCCGGCTGGTGGGGCCGGGACACGGTGATCGAGGTCGAGGGTGGCGGGTCCATCACGCTGAAGGATTTCCGGGCGGACAATCTGGACGAGGACGACTTCATCGGTCTCGTCTGATCCTGCCGGGACAGACAACGCGACCGGGGCCGGTCGGGGAAACCCGATCGGCCCCGGTCCGTTTCCTGGCATGTTTGCGTGATATTGGCGGAAATCCACTTCGGGCTGTCTTTTCCTTCCCGGCAGAACCGGCTAGGTTCCGCGCCAACCGCAGCCGCTTGGCGGTCGCACCCTGAACATATTCACACCGGAGGGGCAGACGTGAGCCTGGACGCACTGGAAAAGACCATCGAAGCCGCCTGGGAGAACCGGGACAGCATTGACACCACGACCACGGGCGAGATCCCGGAAGCGGTCAACCAGGCCCTCGACGCCCTGGACTCCGGTGAGGCGCGTGTGGCGGAGAAGGTGAAGGGCACCTGGGTGGTGAACCAGTGGCTGAAGAAGGCCGTTCTGCTGAGTTTCCGCCTGAATGACATGACCCCGATCAGCGGCGGTCCCGGCGACATGACGAACTGGTTCGACAAGGTGCCGAGCAAGTTCGCAGGCTGGGGTGACGCCGAATTCCGCAAGGCCGCCTTCCGGGCCGTACCGAACTGCATCGTGCGGCGCAGCGCCCACATCGCGCCCGGCGTCGTGCTGATGCCCAGCTTCGTCAATCTGGGCGCCTATGTGGACAGCGGCACCATGGTCGATACCTGGGCCACGGTCGGGTCCTGTGCCCAGATCGGGAAGAACTGCCATATCTCCGGCGGTGCCGGTATCGGTGGCGTGCTGGAACCGCTGCAGGCGGAGCCAGTGATCATCGAGGACAATGTCTTCATCGGCGCACGTTCGGAAGTGGCCGAAGGCGTGCTGGTCGAAGAGGGCGCGGTGCTGTCCATGGGCGTCTACATCGGCGCCTCCACCAAGATCGTCGACCGGGAGACCGGTGAGGTACATCGCGGTCGTGTCCCGTCCTATTCCGTCGTCGTGCCGGGTGCCCTGCCCGGACCGGTGATCGACGGCAAGCCGACACCAAGCCTGTATTGCGCCGTGATCGTGAAGAAGGTCGATGCGGGCACCCGCGCCAAGACCTCCATCAACGAACTGCTGAGGACCTGAGTGGGCACCTTCCTCCGACGCTGGATCGGGCCGCTTGTCCTGCTGCTCGTGCTCGGTGGGGGTGTGGGCTACTGGTTCTACTGGAACCATCTGGCTGACGGGCTGCGGGCCGGTCTCGATCGCTGGGTTGCCGACCGTCGTGCCGAGGGCATCGAGGTGCGCCATGGCCCGGTGGAGGTCTCCGGCTTTCCCTATCGCCTGTTGCTGAACGTCAGCGCGCCGGCAGTATCCGTCCCCCGGCAGCCCGCCGCACCCGCATGGTCGGCGGAATCCCTGGACATCTACTTCCAGCCCTGGAACCTGCGTCACGTGATCCTGCAGCCGCAGGGCGCGCAGCAACTGGGCTGGAACGCCCGGGACGGCCGGAAGGCCACGGTGATCCGCAGCGCCGACACCCGCATCTCCGTCCGGTTCGACGATGCAGGCCGCATGGAGACCATCGCGACCGACATGCGCGAAGTGGAGGCCGATGGCGACAGCCCGGTGCGACAGGCCGGGCGGTTGCAGTTCCACTATCGCGACAATGACGGACAGACCCCTGACCGACCGAAGGACAGCACCAACCTGGCCCTGACCGGCGACGACATCGTGCTGACGTCCGGCCTGGTTCCGATCGGCGACACCTATCAGCAGGCCGCTCTTTCAATCCTGCTGCGACCAGTGCTGACCGGGACAACGCCCGAGGCACTGGATACCTGGCGCGACGCGTCTGGCGTCATCGACATCTCCCGCATCGCCTTTCTGACCGACAGGCTCAGGGTCAGCGGTGACGGCACGGTTGCCCTCGACCTGAACCGCCGTCCCGAAGGGGCCATGACCATCGTCGTGCATGGCGCGGACCAGTTCATCGACGCCCTGACCGCACAGGGACGCATGTCGGAGCTTGCGCGTGTCGGCCTGCGCATGGCCGTCTCGGCCCTGGAGAAGACGGACGAGGAAGGCAACCGCACCGTCACCCTGCCCCTGACGGTCCAGGACGGAATCGCCTCCCTGCTCGGTTTCAAGCTGTTCCCGGTCCTGCCGGTCTACTGATTCCGTGTCGCTGCCCTTCGTATGCGCCCGACAATTGCAAACGAAACCACGCTGAATCTCGGTTAGAATTTCATTTGCCGGAATCGAAGGGACCAGAACGACATCAATCCGAAGTTATCGCCAGCGGCAAATCGACGGCCTGCTCCAAGCCCCTTCTAAACCACCCTGCGGTCACCTTCGTTCTAACTGTCAAACCTGATGCGTTTCCACGAACCGCAATGAAGCGCCAAGCGATTCAGAACGCGAACCTTGCCTCAACTCTCAGGGAAGCATCCAGAGCCGAATAGTGGAATGCATCCAATGTAGAGAAATTGGCAACACCTGAGACATCAGCCAATATCGCAACTGCAGGGAATAACGCGTAGTTCAAATTCACTCCCGCGCGAGTCGTGAGATCCTGGCGGTCTTCTGTGAAATTCTGACGGAAAAAATTTCGAAACCTCCGGACCGTGCCCGATCCATACAGAGACACCTCTACATCATTTCGCAGGGGCATCGAAACCCGAGCGTTTGCTATTCCGCGAACATGCGAGAAATCATCAGGGTCTGCGATCACGTACCCCAATGCCACGGACGCACTTGCTTGCACCAACTCGGTGACCTTGGCTTCAGTCGCTGCTGTCATGAGCAGGTCAATCTGCCGAACCACTTCATCGAAATCATCGTTAAGCACCACAGCACCACCCGTGGTCAGCCCCAGCGATACTGTCCCAATTGACCGAGATCCAGAAAGTCTGGTGGAGATGACATTGCTTCCTAGTTGACCATTGTTCAGAAACTGTGTGGATTCCGCTGAGATCGAAGCGCCAACACTGTATGCTTGCGCGATGATTGTCCCCACTGACAGTGCCGCGCGCTCTCGCAGGTACGTGTCTGACTCTCTTTGGTCATCGGACAGGAAGGCATTGGTCGAATGCCCTGTTTCCCCACTGAGACTGACTTCGAATAATTTTCGTTTCTGCAACAGGAAGATATCTCCACGACCTGTCGCGAATGACTCCTTTGTGATGGCGGACGGATTGAATATTGGGGAACTCTGGGCACGTTCTGCGGCAGCATTCACATTCACCTGCTGCGCTGATACAGACATGCCGTCCTGCAGTAGAACGACGGTGAAAATGACACCAACCGACAACAAAATACTGACAATATTCAATGGAATTTACCTTCTCATCGGCAGCAGGATCACACCTTTCCGCCATTGCCTGATCAAGTTCAAAGTCCAGCAGTAATGCGAAGAATGCCCGACTGCCCCAGACTGAGATTGAAGGATTGTGCAGACGGTCCTGTTGTCACACTTGAGAGTATCTGAAGGCCCCCGGTTGTCGGAGGTGCAGCACCCTCACTCACCGAAACCAGCCGTATCTCCACCGGCCCAATTGCGACAGATGGAGCAAAGATCCGCCCCGCGAAAGTCAATGTGACGTTCGTTGGAGCTATGTTCTGTCCATTCAGACTGCGCACTTCCAAAGAAACGATGTCACCATCCTCAAGATTTCCAGAATCAAACAGATTGAAGCGCAAGGGACCCGTGATCGCTGCATCGACGAAACCTCCACTTGAACTTGAAGCAAGAGAGAACCCGCTGTTGATGAACGCACCGGTCACAAAGTTGTTAGCCTGCACTTGAGCAAATATACGATATCCGAGCTGCTGCGCCTCACGATTTCCCGTCGCCACCAGGGACCTCGAGACATCCAACAAATTCGGCCCCTGAATGTCACGAACAGACTGGCCCGCTCCATTCAACAATACCTCTGTTGCCTTCCCAATATTCACGCCCGATTGAAGAGCAGCATCAAATTTCTGAGCAGAACCAGAAACACCAACAACATACGAAGTGAATTTGTCAGACTTCGACATTCTGTTCGCGGTATTTCCCAACTGATGGGCCAGTTTTCCCATCTGGTTCAATGCCTTTTGCGCTTTTCCTGATCGGTGCGCTGCCGTCCCCCACAGCACATTTGCTGATTTCTTGATATTGCCAGCCTTCCCAACAGCTCCTGTGGGAAAGAAAACAAGCGACAAATCCAGGGCCGCTTCCGTTCCCAGCCCAAGAGCTTCCGCGTTTCGGGGGTCCATACCAAAGGCAACCGCCGCTCCCTCAACCCCTTTGCCAGCCCCGTAAGTCAAATTGCCTGCAATCCCCTTGGTCTTAAGTCCCTCATCGCTGAACGGATTCACATCCCCCAGCTTCTTGTTGCCAAGTGCGACATCTGTCAGATCCACGCTCAAATTGAAGACAAGCGTCCCAAAACCATCCACTGCAAGCGCAACACCTGCGATCGCCAGAAGCGGGAGCGGATTGGACCGCCCCTCAGCTATGGCCGACGAAATTGCTTCCACATGCAGGGCAGCCACCTGAAGGTCGGACAACCAAGCAGGAAGCTCTTCCTCCGAAACGATATAACTCCGATAGCTGGCACTACCTTCGATGAGGTTCAGCAAGTCGGTCGGCACTATTTTTCTCACCTCAACGTGCGGCCTACTCGTCATGGGGTTCAGTGACAAATTTCGTTTGCGGATAATTATCGGTTTTATTTCTTCAGGCGATACTTCCAGCGTTCCGATCAGTGCAAAACCACTCGCCAAAGGAACCCGCCAGTTATCTGTACCAATATCGTACCCTACAAATTCTGCACGAATGACTGCGCCTGAATTTGTATAGAATTCGAATTCGTCAGAACGGTACGTGGCGACAGTTACACTGCCATCCTTCAGGACTAATTGCTGAACATCAAAATTTACAATTGGATTTTCGCCCGGAAAATCAATATACTTTGGAGAAAATATCGGTACTCGCTGACTCCAAGATTTTTCAAAATTCTCCTTTTGCGGCGACTCGAAAATGCTGTTTATCTGATCTACTACTCTAGCATCCAAGTCCCTAGAGTCGATGATCTGCGTCGTTGGGTTTCTGGTAAAACCAAATGAAAAGCGGTCAACAGCAGCCACTGCAGTAGTGGGAAGGTTGCTTCCAGCAACCACACCAGCTTCGGCCGAAAAAATATACTCATCAACTTCTGGAGAAGTACGAACCACCGATAGGCCCAGTTCTGATCCAATTTCGAGACCAAACTCTTCACCATATACAACAGATTGAGAATTTAGGATCTGCAGATCAAAGCGATCGGGAAATTTGGCATGAGCGTGCCCACCGACAGTCAAGAAAATGATACTGCAAAAAATACAGAACCACACCGAGCGTTGGATGCACTGGTTCATCGTGTGCTCCCCTCAAATTGCACTGTTGAAGCATCAACAAAAGGGAAGCGATCCCCAACCTTGATGGCAAACGACAAGACTTCAGGAACTTGCCATGTGCCATTATCTGAATTTACCGGATCACGAATTTCGACTCGTGAATCAAGCAAATCCAGCAGAGCTTGCGCAGCGTCATACCTTCTGCCGATCACTGCCGGAGAGACACCATTGTCCGCATCGGAAATAAACGGGAATGGCTGAAGCAATGCCGCAATCGTCGTAGTATCGCGATTGCGCAAGGCCGACACGAATGCTGCTGCGACGGCTTCTTCCCGTTCTTCCTCGGTGCCAGGGGAGAAACGAATAGTCGCCACAGCAGGCTGGGAGAGATAGGCGCGCCGGGCAACCTCCAACCCAACTGGAGTTGACGCCTGCAGATTCAGCCCAACGTCTGTGAGCAGACCCCAAAATTTTTGCGTTTCTTGAGTTTCTTCCAAGCTGGCCAAGGCAGTCAGCATGTTCACTGGAAGCGATTGGCTCAACGAATCTCTTAGCACCGCTGCATCGAAGTAGGCAAACTGCCATGGGCCACCGGTTGGCCAGAACAAGGCACGACCCGCATCGAGCTTTATCGACCCTACGTCGATAGTCCCCTGAACCACTGCGACATAGAGAAAGTCTGCACTTGTGCCGACAACAAGACCCGCGTCTGTGAGCGCCTTGATTGTGTGACCATGTACAATTAAGTCTTCTCCTTCACCGGCCTGCGCCACGATCGGTTCACGGCCCATAACATCGGCAAGACTACCATTGGGGACAGTCCCGAACCGGAAAGTCCCCTTCAGTTCAAGAGTATGACCAACCACAGGGGCAAGAAGGAGTGTCGCATATATCGGAGCCGCGGCGATGCTCCACGTCCGGCGTGCATATGGGCGTTGTGGTGAACTTGAACGAACTGAGGAAAGCCGGAAACTTGGAAACTCAAAAAGTCGCCAAGAGAAAAATGACCAGAGAGATTCAACCATTCACCATATTCCCGAGCAAATGTACTTCGCCGAGTGTATTTGCTGCGAAAATGCTCGTAAAGTGAATTCGTCAGTGAAGATTCGCCTTTTATAAGGGTGCTGTCCTGGCATTTGGTCCACCCGGCATGGCCCCGCCCTTGATGACATATTCGCCCGATCCGACGATCAGCGGGTCGGGATGTCCGACCACATGATGGTCCCTGGTGTCATAGGGAATCTCGCTCAGGAAATGGCGCATGCAGTTCAGGCGGGCGCGCTTCTTGTCGTCGGACTTGATGATGTTCCAGGGCGCGTCCGCCGTGTCGGTGTGGAAGAACATGGCCTCCTTGGCTTCCGTGTATTCGTCCCACTTGTTGATCGACAGCCGGTCGATGGGGGACAGCTTCCAGCGTTTCAGCGGTTCCCGCTCCCGCGCCTTGAAGCGGCGCAACTGCTCCTCCCGCGTGACCGAGAACCAGTACTTGAACAGCCGGATGCCGGACCGGACCAGCATCCGCTCGAACTCCGGTGCCTGGCGCATGAACTCCAGGTACTCGCGCGGCTCGCAGAACCCCATCACCCGCTCCACACCTGCCCGGTTGTACCAGGACCGGTCGAACATCACGATCTCGCCCGCGGACGGCAGATGCTGGACATAGCGCTGGAAATACCACTGCCCCTGCTCCCGCTCGCTGGGCTTGTCCAGCGCCACGACCCTTGCGCCACGCGGGTTCAGGTGTTCGGTGAAACGCTTGATCGTGCCGCCCTTGCCGGCGGCATCGCGACCTTCGAACAGGACCAGCACACGCTCCCCCGAGTTCTTCACCCATTCCTGCAGTTTCAGCAGTTCCACCTGCAGCTCGGCCTTGTGGCGTTCGTAATCCGAGCGTTTGACCTTGGTGCGGTAGGGATATTCACCGGTCTCGAACAATCGCCGGACCGTGGCCGGATCATGCCGCATTTCGGCAACCCGGTGCGATCCGGTCCCGGTGCGGACAATCGCGCCTGCCCCTTTCGTCCGACCGGCCCCATTCCCTGCGCTGGTGCCGGACGTATCGTCCGCGACCACATCGTCGTCTTCCTGCATGACAGCCCCCACCACCTGCTTCTGTCGGCAAACCATGGCCCAACAGCCGACAGCAGGGCTTGATGTAAGTCAAATTCCCCGCAGCGGGTTCGGCCCGCGTCTGACACCACCGCCCGGTGATGTTATCCTGCTGCGGGTGACAGAGGAGAGGCACGATGAACAAGGTTGACGGACTGCACCACATCGCGATCACCACTGCGGACATGAAGGGTCAGATCGCGTTCTTCACCGAAAAGCTCGGCATGGAGCTGGTCGCACTCTACTGGATGCACGGGGTCGCGAACACGTTTCACGGTTTCCTGCGCCTGAATGACGAGAGTTCCGTCGCCTTCGTCCACAATCCGCAGATCGGTGAGATCCCGGTGGAGATGGGCCAGACCCACGCGGGCAATCCCGGCGCCAACTGCGCGAAGGGCACGATGCAGCACCTGGCGTTGAGGGTCGCGGATGTGGATGAGTTGCTGGCCATGCGCGACAGGCTGCGGTCGAAGGGCGTTCCGGTCATCGGGCCGAAGGATCACGGGTTCTGCATGTCGATCTATTTCGCCGGACCGGAGAACCTGTCGCTGGAGCTTTCGTGCTCCGCCGAGCCGATCAACGCGGCAGCATGGATCGACCCGGAGGTCGTGGGCCTGTGCGGCATCAGTGACGCGGAACTGGCGCGATACAAGCAGTCCGCTGACTATCGCAACGATGGTCCGCCGGTACCGCAGCCCGGCATCGACGCGCCGGGGCCGCACATGGTGAACTATCCGCCGAAGCTCTATGAGGCGATCCTGCGGACGTCCGACGAGAAGATGCTGGCCAACAGCGAGAATCAGCCACCCGTGCAACTGGACGCCGCCGACTGACACGGCATCAGGCACGAGAATCCGTGATGGCAACCAGACAAATCTGACGGTTGTTGCGGACCGACAGCTCGCGCTACCCTCTTGCCGGGGCAGGAGAGGGAGGCACGGATGACGTTTCGTCTGGATGTGGACGGCACGACGCACACCATTGATATCGTTGCACGCAGACCCGAGACACTATTGCGGGTGGATGACACGCGCGCGGTCGCCGGGACGGTTCCCGGAAACGTGCAGGTCGCCCGCGACGGCGATCTGGCCTGGGTACGCCACAATGGCCGCACTTTCCGGGTCAGGGTGGAAGACCCGGTTGCCGCCGCACAGGACAGTGCCGGTGGCTCCGACGAGTTGCGCGCGCCAATGCCGGGATCGGTGATCGAGGTGCTGAAGTCCGCCGGAGACAGTGTTTCACGCGGCGAGAAGATCATGGTGATCGAGAGCATGAAACTGCAGACCACCCTGGCCGCCCCCCGCGATGGCGTGCTGGCGGAAGTGCTGTTCGCCGTGGGGGAAACCTTCAACAAGGACGCTGCAGTCGCGCGTCTGGAACCCCTGGCGGAGGAGGGCTGAACCATGCGCCGCATATCGTCTGCACTCTCCACCAGTGACGCCACGTTCCGCAGCAACACTGTGCACAACCGCCGCCTCGCCGACGAACTGCATGCGATGCAGGAAAAGGCGCGGCATGTCCGTCCTGAACGCGACGTCCAGCGCCTGACCAAGCAGGGCAAGATGATGCCGCGGGAACGGGTGGAAAAGCTGCTCGACCCCGGCACCCCCTTTCTGGAATTGTCCACACTGGCCGCGAACCGCGCCTACGACGGGGAGTCCCCCGGTGCCAGCATCATCACCGGTATCGGCATGGTCTCGGGGCGGGAGGTGATCATCCACGCCGATGATTCCTCCATCAAGGGCGGTGCCTGGTATCCGCATTCGGTGAAGAAGATCGTCCGCTGCCTGGAGATCGCCATCGAGAACCGTCTGCCGGTGGTGCATCTGTGCGACTCTGCCGGTGGCTTCCTGCCGCTGCAGTCGGAGGTCTTTCCCGACAAGCACATGGCGGGACGCATCTTCCGCAACCAGTGCCAGCTCTCGAAGATGGGTGTAAAGCAGCTTTCACTCGTCTTTGGCCAGTGCACGGCGGGCGGTGCCTATATCCCTGCCCTGTCGGACTACAACGTCATCGTGCGCGGCACGGGTGCGGTGTTCCTCGGCGGCCCGCCGCTGGTGCGCGCCGCGACGGGGGAGGAAGTGGGCGTCGAGGAACTGGGCGGCGCGGACATGCACACGTCGATGAGCGGTGTCTGCGACTACGCGGCATCCTCCGAGGACGAGGCCATCGCCATCGGGCGGGAGATCGTCGACCAGTGGGACCGACCGAAGAAATGGGACTGCCAGCGGGATGCGGTGGAGGCCCCCTACTACGACCCCGCCGAGCTGTATGGAATCCTGCCCGACGACATCAAGAAGGGCTTCGACATGCGGGAGGTCATTGCGCGCATCGTCGATGGCAGCCGCTTCCACGAATATCAGCCGAACTATGGCCAGACCCTGGTCTGCGGCTATGCCAACATCTGGGGCTGGAAGGTCGGCATCCTTGCCAACAACGGCGTGCTGTTCAACGACAGCTCCCTGAAGGGCGCCCATTTCATCGAACTCTGCAACCAGAACAACACCCCGCTTGTCTTCCTGCAGAACATCACCGGCTACATGATCGGCAAGGAGTACGAGCAGAAGGGCATCACCAAGGACGGCGCCAAGATGATCATGGCCCAGGCCTGTTCGCGGGTGCCGAAGTTCACCGTCATGTGCCACGGCTCCTTCGGTGCGGGCAATTACGGCATGTGCGGTCGCGCCTTCGACTCACGCCTGCTGTTCAGTTGGCCCAATCACCAGATCGGCGTGATGGGCGGGGAGCAGGCGGTGAACACGCTTGCCGACGTGAAGGCCGCACAGATGCGCCGTGGCGGCCAGGAAGTCGATGCCAGCGTGATCGCGGCACTGAGGGAGGAAACCGGCTCCGCCTACCTGGACCAGCTCTCCGCCTACTACGCCACGTCGGAACTCTGGGACGACGGAATTCTCGATCCGGTGGACACCCGCAATGCACTGGGGATGGCCATCACCGCGTCGCTGAATGCGCCGTTGGCGGATCCGGGCTATGGCGTCTTCAGGTTCTGACAGTTCGCGCCACGTGCCGGTGGTCACATAATACCGCGCAACAAGGTGGCCGCTATCACAACAGGCGTGTAGACTCACGGTTTGGCAACCATTCCAACCCATGTTGTATGAATGCCGGAGTTCATTCACGCCAGAGACGTTGATGCTGGCACCCTGCTGTTTCAGGAGGGTGACCGGGGCGATGATGCCTTCATCATCGAGGAAGGCCTGATCGAGATATCGATCCAGTCCGAGGGCGAGCGGAAACTGATCGCCGCGCTGGGACCAGGCGAGATCTTCGGCGAGATGGCACTGATCGCCAATACGCCCCGTTCCGCCAGCGCCCTGGCACGCGAACGCACACGCCTGCTGGTCGTGCGCCGCGGACGCCTGACCAAGCCCATCGAGAATGCCGACCCGGTCATGCGCCTGATGATACAGATGATCGTGGAGCGCCTGACGGATGCCTCCCGCTCACTGTCCGGCACCAACGAAATGGTGCCCCAGGCAATGCAGGAGGCGCGGCGGCAGGCATTCGAGGAAGTGCGCGACATCGCCCTGCGACGGGTCCAGATCGAGCGGGAATTGCGCCGCGCCGTGGAAACACCGCAGTTCGAGCTGCATTATCAGCCCATCATCTCCATGGCCGACAGCACCATCGCGGGATACGAGGCGCTGATGCGCTGGAACGATCCCCAGAAGGGACAGGTCTCACCGGGCAACTTCATCGGACTTGCCGAGGAAACCGGCATGATCGTCGAGATGGGTCGCTGGGCGCTGCAGAAGGCGCTGGCCGACCATGCTGCGATGGTGCCGGTCTGGCAGAGGAGCTGGCCGGACCGGCCGATCCCCTTCGTCAGCATCAATGTCTCCAGCGGCCAGTTGATCGAGCCGGGCGAGATCGAACGTCTTTCGGCGATCATCGAGGATTCCGGTGTGTCGCCTGACCAGATCAAGCTGGAGGTCACGGAAAGCCTGATGATCCACGACCCGGAGGCTGCGGTCGATGCCCTGACCGAGTTGAAGGGACTGGGCGTCTCCATTGCCATCGACGATTTCGGCACCGGCTATTCCAGCCTCAGCTACCTGCACCGTTTCCCCATCGACACCCTGAAGGTCGATCAGTCCTTCGTCTTCAACATGTTGAACGACACCACCAGCGGTCGTCTGGTCCGGTCGATCATTCACATGGCGCATGACCTGGACCTCACGACGGTGGCGGAGGGGATCGAGACACAGGAGCACTTCGACCACTTGCGCGACTACGGTTGCACCCTGGCACAGGGATTCCTGATGGCCCGGCCATGGCCGCGATTCGATATCGAGGCAATGCTGGAGACAGGGTGTTCCTGGTAAAGCCTTAGTTTGCCTGAGATTGACCGGCACTGTAATCAATCAAGGTATTACTATAGAGCATCTTGATCTACCACACCGCAACCAACCCGATAATACCCACCTAAGTTGTCGAGGTCGTCAAACTTCGGCGACTATTTTGCTCGCCACTGCAACCGGCGGCCCACTACAATCGATGGGCAAGCATGGGGGAAAATATTTTGAACAACATTGTGGCGCTTGCCATACACGACCTTGAGCGCCGGAATGGCGTCTATCAGGTCCGATTGGCCAAGAAACAACTTCTCGTCACTCCGACGACACAGCGCGTGATCGATGAACTGTATGACCTTTACAATCGGAGAGCATCGAAATCGCATGGAAAATTCACGTCGAGCGAAGGCTATCCGACGCAAGAACAAATTCGAGACTACGTCAAGGCGGACACAAAGGACTTCCTGCGCCTGACGTCTCGGATGATGGAGACGCTGCAAAACCAGGCTCAAGCCCGATCTGCCTCGACCGGCGGTCACGTACTGTTCTCCCATTTCCAGCGGGATGACCGCGACTATATCTTGGTCGCAATCATCACCGACAAATTGAGTGCCGCGTTGAGATCGCAGACAGACATGCAGGACGTCCGGCATCTGGATATTGACGGCTTCCGGTTCGCTGGTCGCATTAATCTTACTGCGTGGGCTGGTCACGAGGAGCGATATATCAGCTTCCTCAAGGGCAAGGGAGATGTATCGGAGTATTTCCAGCATTTTCTTGGCTGTAATTCGGTGATTCAGGGTAGGGTCGATACGTCTAACCTCGTTTCAGCCCTGAAAGACTTCGTCGCCGACACGAAGATGCCTGAGCATGAGGGCAATAAGTTTCTCGGGCGCGCGAAGGCAATTTGCGAACGAGCCTCCCGAGCCAGGGAGGAAATTGAGTTCGAGGCCTTGGCCAATGAGTTGATACCAAAGAACCCCCGCCCACTATCCGATCATCTCGCGCATACTGATCGGGGTCTGAGCGACCATTTCGTGCCGGATCGACGTGCGCTTGCGTCACTCGTCCGATTCAAAGGGGCGACGAAACAGTGGAAAGTGGAGTTTGATAGAGATGCCGTGAGCACTGGCGTCGTGCGTTATGATCCGAAGGGAAATATAATCACGCTTACAAATGTCCCAGACGAACTCGTCGACCAACTGCGGTCCGAAGGCCTGGGGCATGGCTAAGATTACATTCTGCGATCTCGTCCAAGTCTATCGAAATACCCAATTTGACGGGAACGGTCAGGGCGATTTAACGGTGACAGACGAAGGGATCGCAGCGACACTTCGCGCGATTGAGGCCGACGAACGTCTTTATGACGACACGCATCTTAGCTTGGTTGACCCGGCGGACCCGGTTGTTGGCAGCAGCGTCAGGATAAACGTCGCTTCTCCAAATCTCTCACTTGGCTTTCTGGCCGCAGATTTCGATGCCCTGTTCCAAGCGCCGAAAGCTGCTTTCACAGAGCCAGAGAACTACTATGTCATCGATAAAGCATATGCTCGCGGCGATGACCCGACACCAGATGCACTAGTGAAATATCGCGCCCTCCTGAATGTCATCATGATATTGCGTGAATCCGCTTCGTATTCTGATGATGTTAAGCGCGAGCTTGTCTTTTTGGGTACCGAAAAGGTGATTTTGCCTATTTCTTTTCGGTCATCCGATTTTTCAGACAAACTTGTGGAACAAGCAAGGCGCCTTGAAGATATTTTCAAAGACCCGCTTCACTGTGATGAAAAGATGCAATTTCTTTCGGCAGCCGTCGTATCACTCACTGCTGGTCAGAGGGTGGATCAAAGATTTTCCTACCTTTTATTGAATATTGATCATATTTGCGACGAAATAGAGAATGGATACCGTCTATTTGTCTCAAATTTTTCTTATTCCAAAATAAGAAATGATTTAGAGGCGGCAAAAATAGACTATATAAACAAAATTCATAAGACAATAGTTGATATTCAAGGACAACTCCTAGGAATTCCAATAGCCACTATCGTTGTGGCCTCGCAATTGAAACCCACAGATGATTTTGGGACTATTTTTTGGATGAATTCATCCATTCTCTTGGGTGCATGGGCATTTTTCGTACTTCTAACGCTTGCAGTAATCAATCAATGGCACACATTATCTACTCTCTCACATGATATTGAAGCACAAAAAAAGAAATTTAGAAACGAATATTTAATAATTGCCGATAAATTTGATGATATATTTTCCTCACTAAGTGATCGTATCAAATGGCACAAATGCGCCCTTCGGATAATAATTTCATTTGCGCTTCTAGGAATTATTCTATCTCATGTTGCGTATTTTTCCCTTACGGAGTTTAAAATGGAAAGTGGCATTTTTTCATGCAAGATCATCAAGTAATTCTGATATATGAAACGCCACATTTTCACTCGTAAAATTTGGAAAGCCCCCTCATGACAATGAAATCCGTTCACGCGATCTTACAAATATAAGATATGTCATAATTCATGAATTCACGATGTTTTGCTAATTTTCCAAACATCAAGTGGCTCGAAATCAAAACTGCAGCCCACGAACTCAACAAATTCTGCGTCAGACTTATGATCATGCCCTCCGCTATCATACCCGCAGAGAGCAAAATTTTCCGCTTGAGATGATCAGAGATGCTTCAGGAACCAGTCGCGCGCCGCGCCCGCCGCAGCCTCGCGATGGCTGCTGTAGGGGTCATAGTGGCGGCACGGCAGACCCAGCATCTGTTTCGGCTCTCCGGCCAGTGCGAACGCTTCCTTCTGCCAGACGGTCGGCGTCTGGGTATCGTTCTCCGCGATCACCATCAGCAGCGGCGTCGGCGCGATGCGTGAAACGAAACTGTGGGGCTCATACTCCCGCAGCATCTCCAGACTGCGCAGGGTCAGGGCATTGACGTATTTCCCCTCGACATCGGTTTCAGTCACCCACTCCGCCGTCTCCGAGCCTTCGATCGCGGCAGGCACGGTCTCCGGTTCCGCGCCCGCATAACGCGCCGCGCGGTCGTCCATGAAACGTTGCATCAGCCGGGCGCGCGCCTTTTCCGGCACCCAGCTTCCGAACGTCCGCTCCCCATGGGTGAAGGGGACCTGCGAGACCACAGCCTTCACCCGCCGGTCCAGCGCCGCCACGGTCAGGACATGCCCACCGGAATAGCTGGTGCCCCAGATACCCAGCCGCGCCGGATCAACACCCGGCAGGGTCCGGGCAAAGCTGATGGCATCGCGCATGTCGCGCACCTGCGCCCAGGGGTCGGCTTCCTGTCGCGGGCTGCCGCCGCTGTCGCCGAAACTGCGGTGATCATACAGCAGAACCGCCAGGCCGGCGGCGTTCAGGTCGCGCGCAACCGCGTCCAGGTTCATCCGCCGGATCGCGGAAAGACCATGGCTCATGACCACGATCGGCGCCGCTTCCTCTTCCTGTCCTGCCGGGTAGAACCAGCCGGCCAGCTCGACCCCGTTCGCCGGGATCGTCACATCCTGTCGATCCGTCATGCTCATGTCCCCGTGTAGACCGGTGGCCGCTTCTCGATGAAGGCGCGCACGCCCTCCTGGAAATCCGGGCCCTGGGTGCAGAGGATCTGGTTGCGATCCTCCATGGCGACGGCCGCTTCCAGACTCGGCGCATCGGTGGAGAAGTTCATGCATTCCTTGGTCAGGCGCAGGCCCAGTGGCGAGGCATTGAGCAGGTCGGCGACCATCACCTCTCCCGTCGCTTCCAGTTCGCTGTCCTCGACCACCTCCGACACCAGCCCGGTCGCCAGAGCCCGGTCGGCATAGATGTAGCGGCCTGTCATCAGCAGTTCGGACGCCACCGTCACCCCCACCAGTCGCGGCAGGAAATAGGAGACGCCGATGTCGCAGCCGGAGATGCCGAGGCGTATGAAGGCCGCGTTCATCTTGGCGCTGCGCCCGGCAATGCGGATATCGCTGGCCAGAGCAATGGCGAACCCGCCACCGGAACAGCCGCCGTGGATCAGCGAAACGATGGGCTGCGGCGCGCGGCGCATCCGCATCACGATCTCGGAGATACGCCGCTGGGACCGCAACCCATCGGCGCTGGAGCGCTGGTCATCGGCGGGGCTGTTGCTCGCCATCCGCTGCTTCAGGTCCAGACCGGCGCAGAACCCCCGACCGGCACCGCGCAGCACCACCACCCGCACCTCGTGGCGGAAGTAGAGCCCCTGGAAGTAGTCCAGCAGCGCGTCGATCATGTCGGGGCTGAGGCTGTTGTAGGCATCGGGCCGGTTCAGCGTGACCCATTCGGCATCGCCCTTGCGCTCGATCAGAAGTGGTGAGGTCATTTGCGCGGCCCTCCCGCCGGGCGGCCCTGCACGGCCCACTCGATCAGGTCCATGCGGTCATTGCCGAAGAACATGTCGGTGTCGTTGATGAAGATGGTCGGAGAACCGAAGCCGCCGCGATCCACCACCTGCTGGGTATAGTCCTTCAGCCGTTGCTTGATCGCAGGGTCAGCGGTCGCGGCCACGGTGGCGTCACCGTCCAGTCCGACATCAGCGGCAACCCGCGCCACCTCCGCGTCCTGCGAAATGTCGCGATCCTCGCCCCAGTAGGCGTGGCAGAGCCGCATCGCGAAGGCCTCCGCCTTGCCCTCGTCCAGCGCATGGATCGCCGCGCGCATGCCCTTCACCGCATTGACGGGGAAGATGCTCGGCCAGCCGATCTGCACCCCCTGCATCGCGGCCCAGTCCATCAGGTCCTTGCGCATGTACTGGTACTTGGGGTGATCAGGGTTGGCGCGGTTCTGGTACACCTGCTCGTTCACCTGATTGAAGATGCCGCCGACCAGCACAGGTCGCCAGTGCAGTTCCGCATTGTTGCGCCGGGCCAGATCGCCGATACGGCTGATCCCCAGATAGGTCCACGGACTGGAACAGTCGAAATAGAACTCGATCTTCGCCATCAAATCTCTCCCCTGGCAGATCATGCAATCGGACGCAGCCTCCCTCGTCCGAGGCCCCATCCTAGATCGTTCCAGCGCGGGATGAAATCGCACCATCTTCCGGAACTGATTTCGCTCCGATTGTCATTCTGACGGATTCACAACCATCAGGAGACAAACTCCATGAACGTCGATCCCTTCTGGCTGCACGACCGTGTGCTGCCTTCGGAAGCCAATGACCCGCAGGAGGTGGCCCGCCTGGGCCGCGCTTTGGCAGAAGTCGGGGAAGATCCCGGTGACCTCTCCCGCCCGGCGGTGACGGAGGCGGTACGCCGGTTCCAGGATTCGCGGGGCCTGAAGGTCGATGGGGAGGCGCAGTTCAATGGCCCCACCGCCCAGCGCATCGCCGCCGAGCGTCATGAACGCCAGACCGCCGACAGGCCGCCCGCGCAGAAACGGATCCTGGGCGGGCAGCATTCCGTGCCGGTGCGGGACACTGTCGGTGCAGGCGGACAGAACCGCGCGGAAGACCGCGCCAGCATAATGCGCGGCCTGGCACTGGGAGGCTATTTCTCCCGCTTCGGCGCCCTCAACCCGCTGAAGCTCGAATCTGGTGCGACCGACCCGGAACTGGAACGCGCGCTGGAACGGTTCCGCCGCAAGCACGGCATCCGGGAGACCGGCCCCCTCACCCCCGGCAGCGACAGCCTCACCGTGCTGAACCGCATCACCGCCCCCCGGCTGCATGCCTTCCTGAACGAGGACCCGACCGGCGTCCCGCAGCCGCCGGAGCGGGCCGCAGTCGTCCGCAACAGTCCCGACAGTCCCACTGCCCGCGCCGTCCCCTCCCGCGACGAAGCGCGTGAATCCCACGAGGCCGACCAGGACCGGGAGATCGCGTCACGTCAGGCCCGGCATGTGAAGCGGGAGATGGATGCAGTGGAACGCGGCGAGACTGCGCCACCGCCGTTGCCACGCCCTGATCCGGTCGCCCGTGCGTTGAAGGACGACCCGTCGCTGAAGGACATGACCCCACGACAGCTCGACCGCATTCGGGAGCTTGGCGAGGAATCCGACCTCGACCTGCTGGACGCGGGGACATGTGAGCGGGTGGGCCGCTATATGCGCGAGCATGAACCTGACTTCCTGACCGCGCTGGAAGAGAGATACCGCGAGGGTCGGATCAGCCTGGCGAAACTGGAACGGCAGGCGGAGATGCAGACCCGTCGGCTCTCGACCCACGGCGCCAACCCCATCGCCGTCGCCCGCCAGAACGCCACGCTCCAGGTGCTGAAGCAGGCGATGATGGATGAGGGCGCGGAAGCGCGGGAGGCACTGGCCCGGGTCGAGGCGCTGATGGAGAGCAACGGCCAGGGTGACGAGGACCTGCCGCTGCTGCTCGAGTTCATCCCCGGTGCCGGCGAACTGATCTCCGCCACCGAGGCCGCAAAGTACCTCGCCGAAGCCCGCGCCGCTGAACGCGACGGCAATATCGTCCAGGCCAACGCCGCCTGGACCGCCTTCGCCCTCGCCGTCGGCGGCGCCGTCCCCGTCCTCGGCAAGGCCGTCAAGCTGCTCCGTCATGTCAGTGTCGTGAAGAAGGCGAAGGACGCCATCGGAGCCCAGCGCGCCCGCAAGGAACTCCTCAAGCGGGAAAAGGACTTCAAGGAACCGTTCGAGAGCAAGTCAGCGCAGGAACTGTTCGGGGCAGAGGCCTGGGGCAATCTCGACAAGACAACGCAAGGGGTGCTGGAAATGAGCTTCACCCGGATCAAGGGCGAACAGGGTGAATCCTACTTCCGCCAACTGATCGACAAGGCCGCGCTGGAGGCGCCACTGAAGGGCACCAGCCACCAGCGGCGCGTGAGGATCGAGGATGCCGACGGCATAGCCCGCACCCGTCACTTTGATGAGATCACGACAGCAGATATTCGCCCTGCGCTGTTCGGCCTCATCGTGCGCAAGACAGAGAATGGGAAGGGCACCGGGTTCGAGTTCAAGGTCGGCTCATCGCAGCTCACCAGGAACCAGAAGGCGGTCGATGATGCGATCAAGGGCAAGAAACCTGCAGAAAGCCATCTTTCCAAGGCTGCCATTGATAAGGGCCTGAACCTGCCTGATCATATCGACTCAGTGCATCAACTGAGAATTCCTATTGACGCTTTGCCGCGAGACGAATTGATCAATGCCATGAGATCAACTCTCGGAGACAAGGGCATTCCCAAAGAAATCATCGACGATTTCGAGAAAAAATTCGACGCCGCCTACGGATTGAACACGGAATTTCGCCTCAATGGCCTCGATAGCCTTGCGGATGGAATAACGATAGCCAGGGTGTTCGGCATGGAGGAGTCTCCGGACGAGTCATGATTTCTGGGCAGGTGTCCGACAAGGACTCCCACACCGCATGTCCTTCCGGTGTGGGAGTCAGTATCGTTGCGGATTGAGAGGACGCGTTAGCTCACTCTCGTCAATTTCGATGTCAGGCACATCCAACGACATCGCTTCAGCGATAGCTTTCACGGTGACGGCAGGCACCAATCGACCATGCAAGACGTTCTGGGCAATGGTTTCGCGTGTGACCTCACCTGACTTGACCTGCGGTTCGTTGAAATACCGCTGATCCTTACAGTACTGCCAGACTTCAGCGAGGTTCGTGCGCGCCAGGGAGAAGGCCTTCTCGGCCATCTCCTCTATCCAGTCCTGATCGCCAGCCAGCTTCGCCGCAGCGAAATATTCAGGGTCCCTGTACGCGCTGCCGTTCCTGTTGTAATCGCTTGGCCCCCACCGTCGCGGATAGGCCATGTCGAAATCCAGCCGCTCCTGCATCCAGGGCAGGGCGTCCTTGTGGAAGTTGCCGAGCAACAGTTCGGTCACCTCTCTGACCTGATGCTCCTCGCGGATGACGAAGGCCCATTGATGGCTGGACATGCCGACCTTCTCGAGGAAGGGAACCTCCGAGAAATCCACATCCGGTGATGGCGGGATCGGATCGATCAGGTCCTTCCAGAATCCCTTCCAGCCGCTCCTGCTGTTCTGCTCCGCCTCCCACTTGCGCCGCCAGGGCTCGAACTCCTTCTCTCGCACTTCCTGTATGAGGTCGTGCACCAGGGCACCGCCCAGGTGATACGGCACACTCGTCCCCTCCATCCGCTCCATGGAGCGTTTGGGATTGTAGAGCTTCACCAGCTCATCGATTTCCTTGACGAAGCCGCCATAGGAGGCGCGGAACGATCCCGGCTCATCCGCATAGCCCTTCGTCAGCGCCACGCGCCAGGCGATGCGGTCGCCGTCGCGGCGCCACATGGTGCGGCCGACCTTGCGGAAACCGCAATCTTCCATCGCCTGGCCGAAACCGGCTTCGGCGACCCGTTGCCAGGGGGGCGAGTCAGCATTCCAGTCGATCATGGCGCAACCATAGCATGTGGTTCCGTGCGCCGTCACTGTGCCGCCATGCGCAAGAGGCAGGGCAAGGGTTGTGCGGGACACGTTCCCAAGGGCCGAAATCCGGCCTGATCACCGGACATGACAGAGAGTGATTACCTGACAGTCCAGGCTCCAGCCCCGGACTGGGAGGTGTTCGGCATGGAGGTGGATCAGGACGAGGCACTTGCGTCATGAGACAGCGGCTATCGCATGGGGCCTAGAGGACGCTCCAACTCGCTCATGTCTATCTCGAATTCCGGCACATTCAACGACATCGCAACAGCAATGGCCTTGACGGTGACAGCTGGTCTCAATCGCGAGCGGAGGGTATTCTGTGCAAATGTCTCGCACGAAACCTCCCCTGACTTGATTTGCGGTCTCTTGAAATCCCCTGCATCAATACAGTCCTGCCAGACCTCTTCCAAACTTCTCGGTGCCTCCGCAAAGGCTTTGCGGGCCAACTCCTCTATCCAGTCCTGATCGCCTGCAAGCTTCGCGGCAGCATAATACTCAGGCCACAGGTAGGCGTTGCTGTTCCTGTTGTAGTCGCTTGGCCCCCACCGTCGCGGATAGGCCATGTCAAAATCCAGCCGCTCCTGCATCCACGGCAAGGCACCCTTGTGGAAGTTGCCGAGCAACAGTTCGGTCACCTCTCTGACCTGATGCTCCTCGCGGATGACGAACGCCCATTGATGGCTGGACATGCCGACCTTCTCGAGGAAAGGAACCTCAGAGAAATCCACATCCGGCTTTGGCGGGATCGGGTCGATCAGGTCCTTCCAGAACCCCTTCCAGCCGCTCCTGCTGTTCTGCTCCGCCTCCCACTTGCGCCGCCAGGACACGAGATCCTTCTGACTCACTTCCTCTATCAGGTCGTCCACCAAGGTTCCGCCCAGGTGATACGGCACACTCGTGCCTTCCATCCGCTCCATCGAGCGTTTGGGATTGTAGAGCTTCACCAGCTCATCGATTTCCTTGACGAAGCCGCCATAGGAGGCGCGGAACGATCCCGGCTCATCCGCATAGCCCTTCGTCAGTGCCACGCGCCAGACGATGCGGTCGCCGTCGCGGCGCCACATGGTGCGGCCGACCTTGCGGAAGCCGCAATCCTCCATCGCCTGGCCGAAACCGGCGTCGGCGACCCGTTGCCAGGGGGGCGAGTCAGCATTCCAGTCGATCATGGCGCAACCATAGCATGTGGTGCCGTGCGCCGTCACTGTGCCGCCATGCGCAAGAGGCAGGGCAAGGGTCCTGCGGGACACGTTCCCAAGGGCCGAAATCCGGCCTAAGCATGGGGCATGACAGAGATTGATTACCTGACAGTCCAGGCTCCGGCCCCGGACTGGTACCGGGAGGCAATGGCCCGACCCGGCACCGTGCATCGCGTGAACAGCAACGGCTGCGACATCCAGTATCTCAGGTGGGCACCGCCGGAGGGACGGACCGCACTCGGCGGCATGCTGCTGGTGCATGGCGGCGGCGGGCACGGCCACTGGTGGAGCCATATCGCACCGATGCTGGCGCAGGACTATCACGTCCTGGCCATGGATCAGGCCGGGATGGGCGACAGCGGCCGGCGGGAATCCTACGATTCCGACAGCCGGGCGGAAGACATGCTGGCGGTCATCGACGACGCCGGGCTGGGACCGGACGCCTTCGTCGTCGGCCATTCCTTCGGCGGCCTGATGGCCATGCGTCTGGGACAGCAGCACGGCGACCGGCTGGGCGGCATCATCATCGCCGATTCCCCCGTGCACCCGCCGGAACTGCAGGGCCAGAACCCGCACCGTCGCCCGAAGATGGGCAACAAGCGCCATTACCCCGATTTCGAGACCGCCCTCGCCCGTTTCCGCCTGATGCCGGAACAGAGCTGCGACAACGCCTATCTGGTGGAGCACATTGCCCGCCGGTCCCTGAAACAGGAAGCGGAAGGCTGGTGCTGGAAGTTCGATGGCGATGCCATGGAAAACCGCCGCTTCGGCGAACCCTTCCACCAGTATCTGACCGAGATGAAGGGCCGCCGCGCCTTCGTCTATGGTGAGGACAGCGCCCTGATCCAGCCCGAGATCATCGACTGGATCCGCCGCACCCTCGGCCCCTCGGCCCCGATTGTCGGCGTGCCGAAGGCCAAGCACCACCTGCTGCTCGACCAGCCCCTCGCCTTCGTCACCACCATCCGCGCCATCCTCGCGGGGTGGCTGGTCGGCTGAGAACGGGACCGACGAAAAGCGTTACGGGTTTTTCTCGATTTTTTCTGGCAGGCTGAGAGTCCTGAATTGGCTCTCCGCCAGCATTTTCCTTTCTGCGCGCAACTGCGCAACGAAGGAGAGAAGAAATGAACGAGAATAGTTTTGAAGAGCTGTTTGCTCTCGTACACGACACTTCACCCACTTCCGATGTTCCGGCAACGCAGCAGGACCAGGTCCACAAGACCATGAGCGATCTGATCGCGGCCTCCCCGGCCACGTCCGATCCGATCATCCTGCTGGGCTATCTGGTGCCCGGCGACGGCGGCGGTGGAGTCTTCAACTATGACTCAGGTGCCTCGCGGCTGGATCATGATGGCGGGCAGATCGTCGATCCGACCCGCAGCTATCCGTCCCTCACCGGGTTCCTGAACACGGCGAGCAACAACAGCGGCACCGGCTGCTGGGTGCGCGACACCGACTTCTGGGCGCCGGAAATGTGGGGTGCCACCGGCGACGGCAGCACCGATGACAGCGAAGCCTGGAACGGCTTCGCCACCTGGTTGGGTGCCAATGGCGGCAAGGGCGTGCTGAAGGGTCACTACAAGACCACCAACGCCGACAAGCAGGACATCGACAACAGCAACGGCATGGAGCTGGAGGGTCTGTCAGGTGCCGCGATGCTGGATGCCGGAACGTCCGACGTGATCCTATTCGATCTGGTTAGCGGCGGCCTGACCGTGCGCAATCTGACGCTGAAGGGTGCGACCCTGTTCTACACCAACGAGGTCACGACACAGGATTTCGACCACATCGTGCTGGAGGATGTCTTCTTCGACAATTCCGGCAATGACGTCCATTCGGCGGCCGTGCGGCTGCAGAAGTCCGGTGCGACCGTGCCCAAGATCAATCGCTTCCGCGCCGTGAACGTACGGATCGAGGGCGGTCTCGGCGGACTGGAGATCGAGGCGGCGATCGAGCATTTCCATGTCGACAACTATGTCTGCCACAATGTCACTATTGCCGACAATGAGTCGTACTTCGACGGCAACGACATGCTCAACCTGGGCTATGGCGCGGGTCTGGGCATTGGTCTCGACGACCCGGAATCGGCTGAGCTGACGAAGTATGGCTATATCGGTTCCGTCGTGGTTGACGGCATCACCGACAACCGGGTGCAGGAGAATTCGGGTGCCATCGCCAATGTCGACGGTGTCCGCATCCATGCCGCGAATATCAACTTCGACACGATCCATGTCAGTAACGTCAACAGCTACAGCAAGTCCGACTGTGTCGGCCTGTACCTAAAGGCGCATCGCTGTCGCGGTGACCGGGTGACGGTGATTGATGCAGGCAACCATGAGGGCATGGTGGTCTTCAAGGGTGCGCGCCGCGCCGACCCGGACGACACCACGACCGGCTTCAACGTCTCGATCAACGAGGTGCAGTTGATCGGCACCCAGGTCGGGTTCGCCGACCGGTCGGGCGTGTTCTGCGGGGTGGACGACATCCATATCGGGCGGCTGTACATGGAGAATATCGGCGGCTCTGTGGAAGACCCCTATGACGGCGGCAGTCGTCTCGGCGGTCATGGTGCCCTGTTCCATACGGCCGACACCGGTGATGGGCCGAAGCGCCGCCTGAGCGTCGACACCATGGAGGTGATCGACTGCACCCTGGACAATCCGCACAACCAGGCCATGCGCGCCATCGACCTGAACGGCTATGCCGAGGTCGTGGTCGGTCGCCTGCTGCTGGACGGCGTGACCCAGGGCGGCGGCTTCTCCGGCACCGACGGGCGTCTGATCATGATCGGCGTGATCGGCACCTCGCCCTTCAGCCATTGCGAGTTCGGCTCCATCCTGGAGCAGAACACGGTCAGCAGCCGTGACGATACCACCCTGTTCCAAGCGGATACCGACGTCACCGGCTATGGCGACATCATCATCCGCAATGCCATCGTGACCTCGGACGCCATCGATATCGGCATCAAGCTGATCGGTGACGTTCCGGTTGCCTCGTTGGAGGTCACCGGCGGTGACCTGACGCGGGTGACGGACACGAAGCTGGACATGCTGGAGAACGTGCCGGTCGATCTGCGCATCCGCAATGTCCGGGGCCTAACGGACCAGCCGGCGGTCAACCCGAACAACCAAGCCGGTTTCCGTGCCCGGTTCGGTGTGACGCCGCCCCTGCTGTTCGCGTTCGAGTATGGCAGCGGTCTGGAATCGCTCGATATCAGACGCAACTCCATCGCGACCGGCCTCACGGCGGGTGGCGGTCCGCGGGCCGTGGCAGTCGATGCGCCGCGGCTGACCCATGACCCGGTCACGGGCGAGCCGCTGGGTCTGCTGCTGGAACCGGAGGTCACCAACTACTGCTTGGACAGCGAGGACCTGACGGACACCACCGGCAACCCTTGGACCGTCGGTTCCAACCTGACCGTCAGCTCCGGCAAGGATGATCCGTCCGACACCACGAAGGCGGTGGAACTGACCGCGACTTCCAGCGTGGATGGCACGTCGGCAAGTCACTACTTCCGCACCAGTTCTACGGTCGCGAGTGCCCTGACCGGGTTCTCATCCGTCTGGGTGCGGCGTGTGACCGGCTCCGGTCCGATCACGCTGCTGGGGTTGGATGGCAGTGCCGCTTCCGGCACGGTCGATATCTCCGGTGATATCGATGACCGCTGGACCCGAGTGTCCAACGCAGGCACCTCCGGCGCGAGCGACATCCATTTCGGCATCGCCGTGGAAACCAGTGGCGACGTCATCGAAATCGCCTTCCCGCAGATGGAGCAGTCAAGCCTGTCCGCACCGACATCCTACATCCCGACCACGGGCACGACCGTGACCCGTGCGGCGGATGACGTGCGGATCGATCTCACCCTGTTCGAGGGCTTCCGCAAGGAAGGCTACACCATGCTGGTGGATGCCATCGTGCAGCATGACCAGGATGTCCTGCTGGCGGTTGCCAAGGGCAGCAACAACGATATCGAGATGGAGTTGCAGTCAGGCAATGTCCGCACGACCGGTGTGAACGGCCTCAACTTCCTTGCGACCAGCGGTCTCTCCGCAGGGGACACCATGGTTGCGGCCATCCGGGTTCGGCCGAACGATGTCGCGATCTCCATCAACGGATCGACGGTGGTGACGGACAGTGTCCGCTCGATCTACGGCCTCGCCCAGTTCCTGCAGCTTGGTGCCGACATCAACGGCACCAACGGCATTCCCTGCACCATCCGCCAGGTCGCCTTCTTCGGGCCGCTGGATGACACCACGCTGGAGGCCATGAGCGGGAGCTGATCGAACCCAGTCTATCAGATCTGCTGAACCTCGGACCCTCGCCGGATCCTGCCCTGTGCAGGGTCCGGCGAGACCGTTTCAGCGCAATTGCATCACGACAGCAGCCAGCCGCCGTCCACGTCGATGGTGGTGCCGGTGACGAAGTCGTTCTGCACCATGAAGGTGATGGCCTGGGCGACCTCGTCTGCGGTTCCCGCGCGCGGGATGACGTGGCTTGCCGTCATCTGCTTGTAGAGGTCTTCGCGGGCCTGGCCTTCCAGGGCGACCATCGGGGTGTCGATGGCGCCGGGGGAGACGGTGTTGAGGCGCTTCGGCGCGATTTCCGGGGCCACGGCGCGGACCATGGCCTCGACAGCGCCGCCGACGGAGCCGATGGCGACCTGGCCCGGCTTGGTCTTGCGCGCCGGGGTACCGCTGACCAGCACGATGGAACCATGGTCGGTCATGTGACCGGCGCCGTAGCGCACCACGTTGGTGTAGCCCCAGAGCTTGGCGAAGGACGCCTGATAGCCGTCCATGTCCATTTCCATGAACGGGCCAACCGCGCGGGTGCCGCCGGTTGCGGCGCTGATCAGGATGTCGAAGGGCGCGCACTCGGCGAACAGCGCCTGCAGCGCGTCGCGGTCCAGCGTGTCGCACTGCCGCGTGGTGATTCCGGCGGGCAGGTCACCCGCACGATCCGGATTGCGGCTGACGGCGATGACCTCGGCTCCCAGCGCCGCAAGCTGCTTCGCGGCGGCCAGACCGATGCCCGAGGTGCCGCCGAACACGATGGCCTTCTTGCCTGATACGTCCATTTCCGATTTCCCCCTGTTGTTCTCTTCTTTATCCGATGCTCAGGCCGCGCTTCTGCGGATGTCGCGCAGGATGGCGATGGTCGCGATCACGCCCAGCCCGACAACTGTGCCGAACGGCACCATGTATCCCCCGGAAAGCTCGATCAAGCTCCACATGATCAGCGGCGACGCGGTCCAGCCCAGGGCGGCCAGGGAATAGGCCCGTCCCGTGACCTCCGCCAACTGCCCTTCCGGCGCGCGCCGCCCGACGATCATGGCGAAGATCGGTGACCAGGTATTGCCCGAAAGCCCCGCCAGCAGGGCCACCGGATAGAGCATCCAGAGCGGCGTCGTGGGGGAGATCATCATGGCGAGCACGATCGAGGTGCTGGCGGCAATGGCGATGCCCAGCAGCACCAGTTCCGGCCGGCCCCAGCGATCGGACAGCCAGCCCATGACCGGGCGACCGACGATGGCCACAAGCTGGATGATGGCGAAGAACTGCCCGGCCAGCACCGGCGAGAGGCCGATATCCTCCAGCAGGTAGATGTAGACGAAGGTGAACAGCGTCGTGTGGATCACGGCCAGCAGCACGGCGATGAAGCCCAGCAGGCGCAGGTTCGGCGGCAGCACGAAGCTGGCGGCCAGGCGGCGCGGGAAGGTGCGGTGCAGCTCGGTCTGCATCGTCGGCTGTTCCGGGGTGACGCGGAACACCGGCGCGAACAGCAGGGTCATGACGATGGCCGCGACCAGCACCCCGATCATCGCCCAGATGCCGAGCTGCCAGCCGACCGCAACCATGATCGGCGGCAGGATGAAGCCGCCGCCCGCGCCCGCCAGCGAGACGCCGCTCTGGCGGATGGCGAGGAACAGGCCGACGCGGCGCTTCGGCGTCTTGCGCGTCACCACCGTGATGTTGGCCGGACCGTAGGGGCCGTAGAACAGTCCATAGAGGAAGGCCGCGAGCATCACCGTCGCCCAGGTGCCGAACAGGGCGATCAGGGCGACAGCGGCCATGCCCGACAGGGTGATGACCATGGTGCCGACGCTGCCGAAGCGGCGCATCATCCGCCCGCAGAGCGGGCTGGCCAGCGCGGAGCCGAGGAAGATGAAGGAGAAGGCGAGGCCGAAGTCCCGCTCGTCCTGCCCGGTCTCCAGCGCCAGTCCGGGCGCCAGCAGGCTGAAGGCGATGAAGCCGAAGGCCGCCGCACCCTGGGTCAGGAACGTACCCGCGAGCGCGGTCAGCGCCCCACGGGTGACCGTTTCCGGCAGGGCGTCAGGCGCGACCGTCTGGCTCACGCGGGATGGAAGATGTTCTGGCGGCCGTCATTGCCGACCCGGCCCTTCCGGCCCAGCCAGTCGGTGCCGATCATGTCGGCCAGCAGATCCGGGTCATCGGTGGTATTGGCGACGAATCGCGTCCCGTCATCCAGCCGCCCGAACAGCAGTCCCCAGGTCGGCCCCTTGCGGTCATGCATGACCGTGTAGGTCTCGACCTCCGCCGCGCCCTCCGCCAGGTCGGTGAAGGGCGGATGCGGCACCTGATCCAGCTCGGCCTGATAGGTCGCGGGATCCACGGGGGCAAAGATCTTCTCCGGCATGTCGGTCGAATAGATCCCGGCGGAATGCTTGGTGACATAGTTGCCGTTGGCGGTGACCAGCCCCTTCATGCCCGGCTGCTGCCGCACCCTTTGCATCATCTCCGCGATGGAGTGGGTGACATAATTGTTCCCCGGGCCGCCGAAGTAGGGCAGGCCGCCGGTGATGGTCAGCCCGCGCGGGTCTTCGGGGCTGAGACCGATCTCCTGACAGGCGATCTGCACGGCGGAGGTGAAGCAACTGTAGAGGTCGATCACACCGATCTGGTCCAGCGTCGTGTCCGCCATGCGGAAGGTTTCCTGATAGACGCGGGAGATCGCGGGGGAGGAATGGAAGTCGCGCCGGTCGCTGAGGTACCAGTGGTCATGCGCATCGGCGCAGCCATGCAGGAACACCCATTTCTCCCGCGGGATGCCCAGTTCCTTCGCCTTGGCGACGCTGGTCAGTACCACCGCCGCGCCCTGGTCGATGAAGGCATTGGCATTCATCAGCCGCGTGTAGGGAAAGCCGATGTAGGGATTGTCGGGCCTGACTTCGGAAATCTGCTCCGCCGTGAAGCCGTCGCGCCGGTCGGCCAGCGGGTTCTGTGCGGCCACGTCGGCGAAGTGGGCCAGCATCTGCCCCATGGCCTGCTGGTGTTCGGGGATCGTGCGGCCCAGGTTGCCGCGAATGGCGTTCTCGATCATCGGATAGGCAAAGATCGCGCCGCGCGCGCCGTGAATGTCCTCCACGTCCGACCAGCCGATCTTCTCGACGCCCCAGGCTTCGTACTCGCCGCCCGCGTCCTCGCCCCAGTCGAGGTCCAGCCTGGCGCGCTGCGCGGCCTTCTGCGTTGCCAGCGACTCGCCCCCGGCGACCAGCGCGGCCTCCACCTCGCCTCGGACCACCATCTCCGACAGCCGGTTAAGGCAGTACTGGGGCATGTTGCCCCCGGCCCAGGTATAGACCAGCCGCTTCGCCTGCTCCGCGCCGACCCTGGCGGCCAGCGACTTCGGCGGGTTGGTGACCTTGCCGAACGGGCTGGCAAAGCGCCAGCTTGTATCGGAGAAGGCGCGGATGACGATCACCGTATCCAGCGCCGCCATCAGCGCGGCTCCCGCGCCGCTGTCCTCCGCCGCCACCTGCACCGCCTTCGCGGTCAGGTCCATCGGCGACAGCGCCTGCGCCGGATCCGGCTCCCGCTGCGTGAACTGGCCACTGCCCACCAGTACCGGAATGCGCGATTCATCCATGACGTCCTCCCCAGGAATTGCCCGCCGATCCTAGCGTGCCGGACGCCCGAATGCGACTGCCCACTGGCGCGCGGTAGCCATGCCACCATAGCGGAAGCTATCGCGGTGTACCAAATGTTGGTACTATGGAGAAAGGCTCTGGAGCAGAACACAATGGCACGCAATACCTCGGTCTCGCTTGGTGATCATTTCACCGGCTTCATCGACAGTCAGGTTCGGGACGGTCGCTACGGCTCTGCCAGCGATGTGGTCAGGGCTGGCCTGCGGCTTCTTGAAGAACACGAGGCCAGAGTGCGGGCCTTGCAGAACGCACTGATCGCAGCAGAGGAATCCGGTCCGCCAGAGGCTTTCGACAGCGATGCCTTCCTGAAGGAAATGCGGAAGAAGCATGCCGGGTAGCGA
>BQJF01000031.1 GCA_021604565.1 Minwuia thermotolerans
AGCGCAGGTTCGTCAGGTCAGTTCCAGCGACGGATCTCGAGGCGGGCGAGCTGGTCGCGATGCACCTCGTCCGGGCCGTCCGCCAGGCGCAGGGTGCGCTGGTGGGCGTACATGTTCGCCGTACCGAAGTCGGTGGTGACACCTCCGGCACCATGGGCCTGGATAGCCCAGTCGGTGACCTTGCAGGCCATGTTCGGCACGGAGACCTTGATGCCCGCGATTTCCTTGCGGGCTTCCTTGTTGCCGACCGTGTCCATCTTCCAGGCGGTGTAGAGCACATGCAGGCGGCACTGATCGATCATGATCCGCGCCTCGGCGATCCGCTCCTTCCAGACTGACTGCTCGATCACCGGCTTGCCGAAGGCCACGCGGGACTTCAGGCGCTTGATGGTGATCTCCAGCGCACGCTCGGCGACGCCGATGGAGCGCATGCAGTGATGGATACGTCCCGGGCCAAGCCGCCCCTGGGCGATCTCGAAGCCGCGGCCCTCACCCAGCAGGATGTCGGTGGCGGGAACGCGCACGTTCTCGAACAGCACCTCGCCATGGCCGTGCGGTGCGTCATCATAGCCGAACACCGGCAGCATCCGCTTCACGGTCACGCCCTTGGCATCGCGCGGCACCAGGATCATGGACTGCTGCTTGTGGCGGTCCGGGTTGTCCGGGTCGGTCTTGCCCATCAGGATCAGCACCTTGCAGCGCGGATCGCCGATTCCGGAGGTCCACCACTTGCGACCGTTGATGACATATTCGTCACCGTCACGCTCGATGCGGCAGGCGATGTTGGTGGCGTCGGAGGAGGCAACCTCCGGCTCCGTCATCGCGAAGGCGGAGCGGATCTCGCCTTCCAGCAGCGGCTTCAGCCACTTCTCCTGATGCTCCTTGGTGCCGTAACGGGCCAGCACTTCCATGTTGCCGGTGTCGGGCGCGGAGCAGTTGAAGATCTCCGAGGCATAGCGCGAACGGCCCATGATCTCGCACAGCGGCGCATAGTCCAGGTTGGACATGGAGAAACCATACGGGTTCTCCGGCAGGAACAGGTTCCACAGGCCCTGGGACTTGGCGATCGCCTTCAGTTCCTCGGACTTCTGGATCGGCTGCCAGCGGTCGCCCTCGGCGAGCTGGTCATCCATGAGCTGTTCGTTCGGCAAGATGTGCTCGTCCATGAACGCCTGAATGCGTTCGGCCAGATCACGTGACAGGTCTGATTGTTCGAACATCGCGACCATAGGTATCCTCCCCCTTGTTCAAGTTGAAACATCGTCAAAGATCGGCGGAGCATAAACGGCTTCGTCGCGATGTCACAGCCCCAACGGCCATTCCGGCCACGCTTGTCCTGCATGGCTGGGGTGGTGATGATTCTGCAGAGTCCTTCCGTGGTCCCTGGCCCGCCCCTCTCCCTCCCGACCGCCCACGGAACTATCCTGAATGGGTGGTCGGGAGGGGGACAGGCGTGGCACGGCCCGCAGAGAACCCGGGAGAGGGGAGGAACGGCCCACAAGCAGGTCCCGGACTCGCGCTGGGCGAATGCCTCCCGCCCACCAGGTGCGAACAGATGGCGACGACGGCTGAAAATCGGCTATCCTGTTGATCTGTCGGCAGATGCGTTTGGGGGCGGTGGAAGACCATGCATGAAGGTTCTGACCTTCTACGTGAGGTGCTGGTGTTCCTGGCGGCCGCCGGTGTCGTCGTGCCGATCCTGCAGCGGTTGCGCATCAGCCCCGTCCTCGGGTTCCTGATCGTCGGGGTGATCGTCGGGCCGTACGGGCTGGCCCGTTTTTCCGATTCCGCGCCCTGGCTGCACCATGTCTCCATCGGTGATCCGGAATCCGTGCGCTCCATCGCGGAGCTGGGCGTGGTCTTCCTGCTGTTCATGATCGGGCTGGAACTCTCGCTGGAACGGCTGCGGGCGATGCGGCGGCTGGTCTTCGGACTGGGCGGCGCGCAGGTGCTGGTCACGGGCACGGTGATCGGCCTGATCGCATCCTGGTTCGGCAACAGCCCGGCGACCTCCATCGTGCTGGGCGCCGCCTTCGCGCTCTCCTCCACCGCCGTGGTGATGCAGTTGCTGTCGGAGGGCGGGCGCATGGCGTCCCCCACCGGGCGCACCGGTTTCGCGATCCTGCTGTTTCAGGATCTGGCCGTGCTGCCGATCCTGTTCCTGGTGGTAGCACTGGCGGCGCAAGGCGACGGCTCCCCCGGACTGGCCTTTGCCCTTGCCATGGGGCAGGCACTGGTTGCCGTCGTCGTCATCCTGGTTGTCGGGCGTTTCGTCATCCGGCCGGTGTTCCGGGTGCTGGGACGGGAATCCGGGCCGGAGATGTTCCTGGCGCTGGTGCTGCTGCTGATCATCGGCATTGCCGTGGCGACGGAGATGGCGGGCCTGTCCATGGCCCTCGGCGCATTCCTGGCCGGCCTGCTGATGGCGGAAACCGACTACCGGCATCAGATCGAGGTGGATATCGAACCCTTCAAGGGCCTGCTGCTGGGCCTGTTCTTCGTCTCCGTCGGCATGAGCATCGACATTGCCAGTCTGGCCAACCGTCCCGAATGGCTGCTCGCCTCCGTCATCGGGCTGATGATCATCAAGGCCCCGATCATCCTGGTTCTCGCCCGCGCCTTCGGCCAGCCGCTGCCGGTGGCGGTGGAGACCGGGATCCTGCTGTTCCAGGGTGGCGAGTTCGCCTTCCTGATCGTCGCCATGGCGCTGGATGTCGGCCTGATGCCGGAGGATACGGCGCAGTTCATGCTGATCGTCGCCAGCCTGAGCATGATGGTCACGCCGCTGCTGGCCAACCTGGGCATGCGGCTGGCACTGCGGCTGGAGGACCGCTCGGCCAAACGCGGCGTGACGGGCATGGAGATCGCCGACGGTCTGGCGGAGCATGTCATCGTCGTCGGCTATGGCCGGGTCGGACGCTCGGTCGCCGGCACCCTGTCATCGCAGGAGATCGATCACATCAGCATCGACATCGATGCCGCCCGCGTTGCCCGCTATCGCCGGGAAGGCCGCGGCGTGGTGTTCGGCGATGCCAGCCATCCCGAGATGCTGAAGCGGCTGGGAGTCGACAAGGCCCTGGCGCTGGTCGTGACCCTGGACCGGCAGACCGATGCCGAACGGATCGTCGAGGTCGTCTCGCACAACTGGCCGGATCTGGTGATCCACGCCCGCGCCCGCGACAACGCCCACGCCACGCGTCTGACCACCCGCGGCGCAGACCGCGTGGTGCCGGAGGCGCTGGAGGCCGGGCTGCACCTGGCGGAGGGACTGCTGATCGACATAGGCATGCCCCAGACCGCCGCCCGTCAGGCTGTCGAGGCTCGCCGCCAGCTTGCACAGGCCGACCTGCAGGAACGCCTCGACAAGGTCAGCGACCGGGAATCTGCCTGAAGCGATTGTTCAGGTTGATGGACCCGGGAGTGGGCCGGTGCAGGGGATCAGCAGCGAACCGTCAGCCGACGAAGGCCTGTGCGGCGCCTACCAGCGCAGCGTCAGTGCCCGCACCGCCCATCAGTGACAGGCCGACCGGCGCACCGTCCGACAGACCGGCGGGCATGCTGACCTGTGGCAGACCCGCGTGACCGGCCAGACAGGTCAGCGCGATGATGCGGTAGCGGAAGGCGTCGAGCAGCGCCGGGTCCCAGTTCATTACCGGCGCGGGGCCGGGCGCGGTGGGCAGGACCAGTACGGTGCCGTCAGCCAGCAGATCCGTCAGGCGCTGCCGCAGCGCGTCACGTACCGGCTGCATTTCGGCCACCTCTGCGTCCGTGATCGCCGCCGCCATGCGGAACCGGTCCACGACACCGGGGCCGAAGGATGGCTGTACTTCCGTCACCCAGGCACCGTGAACATCCCAGATTTCCCGCGCCTGCAGGATGCGGAAGGCTTCCTTGAAGCTTTCCGCGTCGAAACCGATGTCGACGGTCTCCACCGGCATGTCCAGGGCCTCGACTGCCCGTTCCAGCGTCCCGGCGGTGGCCGGGTCACACAGGGCAAACAGCGCCGGATCAGCCACCAGCCGCCGGGGCCGTGACGGCGTCACAGGCTGGTCGAGCAGCACCGTGCCGACCTTCGCGAAGGTCTCCGCATCCCGTGCGAACCAGCCGCAGGTGTCGAAGCTGGGGGCCAGCGGCATGCAGCGGTCCAGCGCGATGGCCCCGAATGTCGTGCGGATACCGTAGAGACCACAATAGGTTGCCGGAATCCGGACGGAGCCGCCGGTGTCGGAACCTATCGCGAAATCCACCAGACCCGCGGCCGTGACACTCGCCGAACCGGAGGAGGAGCCACCGGGGATTCGCCCCGGCGCCGACGGATTGACCGGGGTGCCGTAATGCGCGTTCTCCCCGTTCAGGCTGTAGGCCAGTTCGTCGGTGTGGGTAATGCCGGTCAGCCGTGCCCCGGCATCCAGCAGGCTTGCCAGCACCGAACAGTCGGACGAGGCGGGGCCATGGGTGCGCCGCCAGTCCGGGTTGCCGCAGCCGGCCACGCGCCCGGCCACGTCATAGAGGTCCTTCAGCCCGAAGCTCAGCCCGTCCAGCGGGCCGGAGCCGGTTGGCGCACGGTCCAGCCGCTCGATGAACCCTTCAACCGGCGCAGCGCTCACTCCGCCGCCGCCCTTTCGCGGGCCAGGTCGCGCAGGCAGTCATCATCCATTGGTTCGATGGGGGTGAAATCGCGGTGGGCGATCCATTCCTCCCGCTTGAACTGGCGGATGTGGTTGTCCACGTGGCAGAGCGAGAGATAGACGATGGTCCGCCCCCACGGACCGATGTTGGGCGAACTGGCGTGCACCAGGTTGGAATGGAACATCAGCACCGACCCGGCCTTGCCCTTGGCGGAGAACATGCCGTGTTCGTTCGCCAGTTCGGTGATGCTCGCCTTGTCCAGGGTCCAGAGCGGGTAGGACGTGGTGGCCAGATCGTGCCCGGCCTCCAGCACGCCCTGCTTGTGGCTGCCCGGAATGACCCAGAGCGGGCCGTTGAACTCCGTCACATCGTCGATGAACAGGGCGATGTTCATGGCCCGGGGTTCCGGCATCTGGTCGTCACGCGCCCAGGTGCCATAGTCCTGATGCCACTGCCAGACATCGCCGTCGAAGGCGGCCTTGGCGTTGATCTTGTACTGGTGGATGTAGACATCCCCGTCCAGCAACTGCTGCACCGGGCCGATCAGGCGCGGATGGGAACCGATGCAGTTGAACGGTTCGCTGTAGCGGTGCGCGGCGAAGGCGGTGCGCACCACGCCGGTGCTTTCCCGCCAGACCTCCGGCCGGTCCATGGCATAGATGCGGGGCAGTTCCTCCTGCAGGACACCGACCTCGGCGGGGTCGAAGACGTCCTGCAGCATCACGTATCCCAGTTCATCGAACTGCTGCAGTTGTTCCGCTGTCAGTTTCATGGCCTGTCCTCCCCTTGCGTCCGTCAGACGGTTGCTGCGTTCTGTTGGCGAACATTATAGACCCGATCCGCCGGAGACATAAATGCCGTCGCAGCCTATCCTGTCCGGCGTGCTTCACCTGAACGGAGGCTTTCCGATGCGTATCCTGTCCCTGATCGCCGCGTCCCTGTTCCTGCTGGGCGGCATCGCCCTGGCCCAGTCTCCGGCACCGGAGGGCGCGCGGGCCTACATCATCAGCCCCGCCGATGGGGCCACCGTCACCTCTCCGGTCACCGTGCGGTTCGGCCTCTCCGGCATGGGCGTCGCGCCCGCCGGGATCGACAAGGCCAGTACCGGTCACCACCACCTGCTGATCAACCACCCGCTGCCGACGGGGGAGGACCTGGAGTACTCCCTGCCCGCGGAGGACGGCCTGCGCCACTTCGGTGGCGGCCAGACGGAAGTGACGCTGGACCTGCCGAAGGGTCGCCACACCCTGCAGATGCTGCTGGGCGATCACAATCACGTGCCACACGTACCGCCCGTGGCCTCCGCCGTTGTCACGATCACTGTCGAGTAAGCCGGAAGGGCGCCTGATCGCGTGAGCCAGGGTCCCCGCCTCTATCTCGCCGGGCCGGACGTGTTTGCGCCGGACGCGCTGGCGCGTGGTGCCCGGATGCAGCAGATCTGCGCCGAGTTGGGGGCCGTCGGCCTGTTCCCGCTGGACAATGATCCGCCGCCGCCCGATCCGGATCCGGCGCGCACGGCGCATCACATCTACCGGGCGAACATCGCGCTGATGCATGGCGCGGATGGCTGCGTCGCCAACCTGTCACCGTTTCGTGGACCCAATGCCGACGACGGCACGGCATTCGAACTCGGCTGGATGATCGCGGCAGGCAAGCCGGTCTTCGGCCATGTCGGCGACCCGCGCCCGCTGACCCGACGCAGCGCCATTGCCGGGGCAACGGACGGCGAAGGCCGCCCCGTGGACGCAGATGGCTGGTGGGTCGAGAATTTCGGCTGGCCGGTCAACCTGATGCTGGTCGCGGGGGCGGAGCAGAACGGCGGCAAGGTCTTCGTGCAGTCGCCCGATGATGCCCCGATGGCCGCGTTCCGCCGCGCGGTGAAGTCGGCGGTACGGCTGTTTCAGGAACAGCAGCGGTTCCGGGACGATTCTTGAGCGTTCAACCTGCCCGGCGCGCCCTCAGCCCGCGGCCTCCTCCGGCGTCAGGGTTTCCAGTGCCAGGGCGTGCACGCGTTCATCCATCTCCGCCTTCAGCAGCTTGTAGACGTTCCGCTGGCGGTTCACCCGGCTCTGACCGGCGAAGGCGGCGGAGACGATGCGGACGTGGAAGTGGGTCTCCCCCTCCGGGCGCGCCCCGACATGGCCCTTGTGCAGATGGGACTGGTCCTCGATCACCAGCGATTCCGGCGACAGGGCCTCCGTCAGGCGCTGATGGATACGTTCGGCATAGGTCATTCGGGTTCCCGCGCGGTTGATTGATGGGCCGGTCAGCGGTTCGACCGTGAGACGGTATTGTCGCGCCTGTCAAGCTTGCCCGTGCCTGCCCGCCTCACCATAATCCGGCGCATGGCACGGACGCAGCAGAAACGCCGGACCCGCTACGGCGGCCGGATCCATTTCGAGGAAGCCAACGCCAGGCCCTGCGAGAAGGCAGGCTGTCTGGAGCTGGGGGAGTTCCGTGCGCCGAAATCCCGCGACGGGGCCGACGGCTATCACCTGTTCTGCCTGGAGCACGTGCGGGAATACAACAAGTCCTACAACTATTTCGCCGACATGCCGGAGGAAGAGGCCGCCTCGTTCCAGCACTCCGCCGCCTATGGCCATCGCCAGACCTGGCCGATGGGGCATCGCACCGCCACCATGCGGGCCGATGCCAGTTTCACCGACCCCTTCGGTTTCGCCGATGAACGGGCGGAGAGGCAGGCCGCGAAGGAGGCCGAGAAACAACGCCAGAGACGCCAGTACACACCCGAGCAGAGGGATGCGTTCAGAACACTGGACATAGACCCGACCGATGACTTGCACGCGCTCAAGAGACACTATAAGCAACTGGTCAAAAGGTTTCATCCGGATGCCAATGGCGGCGACCGCCGCGCCGAGGACCGGCTGAAGAACATCAACCAGGCCTTCAGCGTGCTCAACGCCGGTCTTTCCTGACGACCCTCGCGGACGGGGCATATCCTCCGGATGCGGTCAGCGGTCCCTTACACCATTCAGGGGAAACGAATGTCTCACTCGGATTATGACGATCTGCCGAGCCTGCCGTCCGGCGCACCGGACATGATGGTTTCCGTGCGCCAGGCCTTCGGGATCGACAGCGACATGGAAGTGCCCGCCTTTTCGGAATCGACGGACCGTGTGCCGCCGACCGATCCGGCGTACCTGTTCGACAGGGAGACCACGCTGGCCATCCTTGCCGGGTTCAAGCACAACCGCCGTGTCATGATCCAGGGCTTCCACGGCACCGGCAAGTCGACCCATGTCGAACAGATCGCGGCGCGGCTGAACTGGCCCTGTGTGCGCGTCAACCTGGACAGCCACATCAGCCGCATCGACCTGGTCGGCAAGGACGCGATCGTGCTGCGCGACGGCCAGCAGGTGACCGAATTCAAGGACGGCATCCTGCCCTGGGCGCTGCAGAACCCGGTGGCCATGGTGTTCGACGAGTACGACGCCGGTCGCCCGGACGTGATGTTCGTGATCCAGCGCGTGCTGGAACATGACGGCAAGCTGACCCTGCTGGACCAGAACCGCGTACTGCATCCGCACAGCTGCTTCCGCCTGTTCTCCACCACCAACACCATCGGCCTGGGCGACACGACGGGCCTGTATCACGGCACGCAGCAGATCAACCAGGGCCAGATGGACCGCTGGAACATCGTCACCACGCTGAACTACCTGGACCATGATGCCGAAGCCGGGATCGTGCTGGCCAAGGCGCCGTCCTACGACACGGCGGAGGGCAAGAAGCTGCTCAGCGCCATGGTCAATGTCGCCGACCTGACCCGTGCGGGCTTCGTCTCCGGCGATATCTCCACCGTGATGTCGCCGCGTACCGTCATCACCTGGGCGGAGAACACGGAGATCTTCGGCGATGTCGGCTTCGCCTTCCGCGTCACCTTCCTGAACAAGTGTGACGAGACCGAGCGCAGCATCGTCGCCGAGTATTTCCAGCGCAGCCTGGGCATCGACCTGCCCGAGTCCGCCGCCAGTGTGACGGTGAACTAGCGCGCGATTGGTCGTCTGACCGTCCCACCCCTCTCCCGGAGTCTCGCAGTGGCCTGTTCTATCCCTCTCCCCCACCCGGCCGCCCACGGGATGATCCTCAATGGGTGGCCGTGTGGGGGAGAGGGATGGAACAGGCCGCAAACGACTCCTCGCCGGGAGGGGGAGAGGGGCGGCACGGTCCATAACAAGAGGATACCGACGTGAGCAAGGGTGCGGAGGGGCCGACAGAACCGTTCAAGCGCGCCGTCGCGGCAGCGATGCGGGCCATGTCGGGGGAGAAGGAGCTGGAGGTCAGCTATGGCCCGGAAACGCCGACCCTGCGCGGCAAGCGCGCCCGTCTGCCGGTGCCCGGTCGCGCCATGGACAAGGCCGAACTGGCGCAGGTGCGCGGTACGTCCGATGCCTTTGCACTGCGCCTGAAGCATCACGACCGCGGCGTCCACCTGCGCAACATGCCCCAGGGCGGCACCGCGCGGGCGATCTTCGAATCCATCGAACAGGCGCGGGTGGAGGCCATCGGCTCCCGCCAGATGCAGGGCGTTTCCGACAACCTGCATGCGGCGCTGGAGGAACGCTGCCGTGTGCGCGGCTATGGCCGCCTGCGCGACCAGTCGGAGGCCCCGCTGTCGGAAGCCGTCGGCATGCTGATGCGCGAGGCCCTGTCCGACCGTGCCTTGCCGGAGGATGGCCGCAACTTGCTGAACCTCTGGCGTGATGATCTGGTGCAGAAGGCCGGCGGTGACCTGGACAGCCTGCTCTCCAACCTCGACGACCAGGCGGCGTTTGCCAGGGCGGCGCGGCAGTTGATCCGTGACCTCGGCTACATGGAAGACGAGCAGACCGACGGCGACGAGGATGAGGACGAGGAGTCCGAGGAAAGCAGCGAGCAGCAGCAGCAGGGCGAGGAAGAGGGCCAGGACGGCAGCCAGGACGCCGCCGAACCGCAGTCGGCGGAAGCCGGTGACGGGGAGGATGCCGCCGACCAGCAGGGCGAGCAGGTCCAGTCCTCCGGCGAGGACGAGATGGAAGGGGAGGGTGACGAGGCCGGCAAGGGCCGCCGTCCGCTCTATCCGGACGATTTCGCCAACGAGCCACCGCGTCCCGCCTACCGCCCCTTCACCACCGACTTCGACGAGGTCGTGGAGGCCAGCGATCTCTGTGACAACGAGGAGCTGTCCCGCCTGCGGGGGCAACTCGACCAGCAGCTGCATCACATGCAGTCCGTCGTCAGCAAGCTGGCCAACCGGCTGCAGCGCCGCCTGATGGCGAAGCAGAACCGGTCCTGGGACTTCGACCTGGACGATGGCTATCTGGACACCGCGCGGCTGGCCCGCGTCGTCGCAAACCCGTCGCTGCCGCTGTCCTACAAGATGGAGCGCGACACCGATTTCCGCGACACGGTCGTCACCCTGCTGGTGGACAATTCAGGTTCCATGCGCGGGCGGCCCATCACCGTCGCGGCCATGTGCGGCGACATCCTGGCCCGCACGCTGGAACGCTGCGCGGTGAAGGTGGAGATCCTGGGCTTCACGACGCGCGCCTGGAAGGGCGGGCAGTCGCGCGAACGCTGGCTGGCGGCCAGCAAGCCGCTGAATCCCGGTCGCCTGAACGACCTGCGCCACATCGTCTACAAGCCGGCCGACATGCCCTGGCGCCGGGCGCGCAAGAACCTGGGCCTGATGCTGCGCGAGGGGCTGCTGAAGGAGAACATCGACGGGGAGGCGCTGATCTGGGCCCACGACCGCGTCATCGGTCGCCCCGAACAGCGCCGCATCCTGATGGTCATCTCGGACGGGGCGCCGGTGGATGATTCTACCCTGTCGGTGAACACCGGCAACTACCTGGACCGCCACCTGCGCGAGGTCATCGAACACATCGAGACCCGCAGCCCGGTCGAGCTGATCGCCATCGGCATCGGCCATGACGTCACCCGCTACTACCGCCGCGCCGTCACCATCGTCGACGCGGAACAGCTCGGCGGCGTCATGATGGACAAGCTCGCCGAGCTCTTCGACGACGACCCGGGCGCGAAGCCGCACTGAGGCTGGTCGAGCGGGTTACCTGGTTGCATTTTCCGGCATTTCTGCAAGCCATCTGAGTGACCCCATGAATACAATGACTTACCGGGGCTATGCCGCACGGATCGAATATGATGATGCGGACAGCCTGTTCTTTGGCCGGATTGCCGGTATCCAGGATCGCGTCGGGTTCCATGCCGATAATGTGGCTGACCTGAAGGTCGCATTCCACGAGGCCGTCGATGACTACATCGCAACCTGCAGCAAGGTGGGCAAGGACCCGCAGAAGCCGTTCTCGGGCAAGGTGATGTTCAGGATTGATCCCGAAATTCACCGCCGGGCCGCACGTGCTGCCGAACTTGAAGGTGTAAGTCTCAACAACTGGGCAGAGCAGGTGCTCGACAGGGCTGCGGGCGGCTGATCCTGCCCTCTTTCAGCGCGGTGAAAGTGGCGTGATGGTGCCGACCGAACCGACGCTGTTGATGACGCCCGGTGGCACTTCAGCGCGATCAGGGTAACGCAGTGCCGAGAGCTGGGCTCGCGGATCAAGTCCGCGAGCGGCGTGGTTTGGGGGTTGGGGTTCTGGAACTCACCGTCAGACATCCCACCGACGTCGTGCCCGGGCTTGACCCGGGTACCCAGGGTGCCGCACCGAGTTCAGCGATTGGGCAGGTGAAATCCGGCCGCCTCTATCACCCCGCCTTGGCGTGAGATTCCGGTTCTTCCAGGTCGATCTCGGCCAGGCAACCGGCGCGTTTCAGTTCGGGTTGCAGGCGGTCGGCGAGCCACATGAAGAACATGCGGAAGTCGCTGATCAGGGACCAGAAGGGATAGCGGAAGGTGGCGGGGCGGTTCTTTTCCACGAAGAAATGCGCGAGCCACGCCGGAGCGTAGCCGCAGACAGCGGCGCCCAGCAGGTACCAGGCATCCCAGCTTGCCACGGCCATGATGATGCCGATGACAGCCAGGCCGGTGCCGAAATAGTGGATGCGCCGGGTCAGGATGCGGGAATGCTCGCGCAGGTAATAGGGCCAGAACTGGCGGTAATTGGTTGGCTGGCTGGACATGCGCGGCTTCCGGAATCGCAAATGTTTGAAAAGGGGGTGTCCGGCACTTGACGTTTACGTCAACGTAACATAACTACGCTGGTAACCGGCGCAGCACCTGCGTCACCCATCGGACGGCCAGAGAATACATCATCATGAGCGAAACGAAAACCTACTCGATCCGCGACCTGTCGCTGGAGTACGACATCACCCCGCGCACCCTGCGTTTCTACGAGGACAAGGGCCTGCTGAGCCCGCTGCGCAAGGGCACCCAGCGCATCTATGACCGCCGTGACAAGGGGCGCCTGGCGCTGATCCTGCGCGGCAAGCGTCTCGGCTTCAGCCTGGCGGAGATCCGTGACTGGCTGGAACTCTACGAACTGCGCGACGGCCAGGTTGCCCAGGCCCGCATGCTGCTCGACGCCTCGGAAGACCGCATGGTGACCTTGCTGCAGCAGCGCGAGGAACTGGACGAGACCATCGAGGAACTGAAGGCGCAGATGCGCCAGGTGGAGGGCTGGCTGGACGAACAGGGCCTGGCCGCCGAAGCCGCCGATTGATCTGATTCCTACTTTCTGACTGACCGTTCCTCCCCTCTCCCCCTCCCGACCACCCACTGGATTATCCTGAATGGGTGGTCGGGAGGGGGAGAGGGGAGGAACGGTCCACCAACAAGACCCGCAATCCGGAACGGTCCACCAAATAAACTACACCTGCGAGGGAGCACCCCCGACATGACAAACGTGGTAATCGCTGGATACCAGCGCTCACCCTTCACCTTTGCCTACAAGGGCGCGCTGGCGAAGGTCCGCCCTGACGAGATCACCGCCCAGGTGGTCCGGGCACTGGTGGCGAAGACCGGTGTCGAGACGGCTGATCTGGAAGATCTGATCGTCGGCTGCGCCTTCCCCGAGGGCGAGCAGGGCCTGAATGTCGCCCGCCTGATCGCCTTCCTGGCCGAGCTGCCGCAGACCATCGCCGGCACCACGGTGAACCGTTTCTGCGGTTCCTCCATGACCTCCATCCACATGGCCGCCGGTGCGATCTCCATGGGTGCGGGCCAGGCCTTCATCTGCGCCGGTATCGAGAGCATGAGCCGCGTACCGATGGCGGGCTTCAACCCCGCCCCGCATCCGGCGCTGTACCAGCGTTATCCGGAAGCCTATGTCGGCATGGGCGTGACCGCCGAGAACCTGGCGAAGAAGTACGACATCCCCCGCGCCGACCAGGAAGCGGTCGCCGTGGAAAGCCATGCCCGTGCCGCGAAGGCGCAGGCCGAGGGCAAGCTGGCCGACGAGATCGTCGCCATCGTCGACGGCAACATCCGCGTCGAGGAAGACGGCTGCATCCGCCCCGGCACCACCGCCGAGGACCTGTCGGGCCTGAAGCCGGCCTTCGACCAGAACGGCTCTGTGACGGCCGGTACGTCGTCGCCGCTGACCGACGGTGCCTCCGCGGTGCTGGTCTGCTCCGAGGAATATGCCGACGCGCACGGGCTGGAGAAGCTGGCCCGCATCCGCTCCACCGCCGTTGCAGGCTGCGCGCCGGAGATCATGGGCATCGGCCCGGTCCCGGCCACCGAGAAGGCACTGGCGCGGGCCGGGATCACAGTCGCCGACCTGGACATCATCGAGCTGAACGAGGCCTTTGCGGCCCAGGCCATCTCCGTGATGAAGGAAACCGGCATCAGCTTCGACAATACCAACATCGACGGTGGCGCGCTGGCGCTGGGTCATCCGCTGGGGGCCACCGGCGCCCGGATCACCGGCAAGGCCGCGGCGCTGCTGAAGCGTGAGGGCAAGGGTCTGGCGCTGGCCACCCAGTGCATCGGTGGCGGTCAGGGCATCGCCACGGTCCTGGAGGCCTGCTGATATGGCTGAGATCAGGAAGGTAGCGGTCATCGGCGCAGGCGTGATGGGGGCCGGCATTGCCGCCCACATCGCCAATGCCGGTGTACCGGTGGTGCTGCTCGACATCGTGCCGAAGGGCGCGAACGACCGCTCCACCATCGCAAAGGGCGCGGTCGCGAAGATGCTGAAGACCAACCCCGCCCCGTTCATGCACAAGCGCAACGCGAAGCTGATCGAGACCGGAAACCTGGAAGATGATCTGGGCGCGCTGTCCGATTGCGACTGGATCTGCGAGGCGATCATCGAGAACCCGCAGATCAAGCGCGACCTCTACAAGCGCCTGAACGAGGTCCGCAAGCCCGGTTCCGTCGTCACCTCCAATACCTCGACGATTCCGCTGAACGTTCTGACGGAAGGGCTGGGAGAAGATTTCGCGGGCGATTTCGCCATCACGCATTTCTTCAACCCGCCGCGTTACATGCGTCTGCTGGAAGTGGTGAAGGGGCAGAAGACCCGCGACGACGCCTTCCAGGCGCTGAAGCAGTTCGGCGATGTGAAGCTAGGCAAGGAAGTGGTCGACTGCAAGGACACGCCGGGCTTCATCGGTAACCGCATCGGCATCTTCTGGTCCACCGTCGCCACCCGGTCAGCCTATGACCTGGGCCTGACTGTCGAGGAAGCGGATTCCATCGTCGGTCGCCCGACCGGCGTGCCGAAGACCGGCATCTTCGGTCTCGGCGATCTGACCGGCATCGACCTGGGTCCGCACGTCATCGCCTCCATGATCGATCTTGTCCCGGCGAACGATCCGCTGCGTGACTTCGTCGATCCCGATCACCCGCTGACCAAGCTGACGCAGAAGATGATCGCGGACGGCTACACGGGCCGGAAGGGCAAGGGCGGTTTCTATCGCCGCACGAAGATCGACGGCAAGACCGTGAAGCAGGCCATCGACCTGAAGACCGGCGAGTACCGTGCCGAGCAGCGTTCCACGCTGGCCAGTGCCCGTGCGGGCAAGAAGGGCCTGCGCGCCCTGGTGACGCATGAGGACAAGGGCGGCCAGTACGCCTGGACCGTGCTGAGCCACGTGCTGAGCTATTCCGCCGACCTGGTGCCGGAGATCTCCGACGATATCCGTGGTGTCGATCTGGCCATGAAGACGGGCTACGCCTGGAAGTGGGGCCCGTTCGAGATGATCGACATGCTGGGTGCCGACTGGCTGGCCGACAGGCTGGCGGCGGAAGGCCGCCCGGTCCCGGCCCTGCTGGAGACCGCACGCGGCAAGACCTTCTACAAGGAGGAAGGCGAGAAGGCCTATGTCCTGACCACCGCGGGCGACTATGCCGAGATCGCGGTGTCGGAGGGCGCCTGGACCCTGGCCGACAAGAAGCGCGGCAAGCAGCCGATCAAGTCGAATGCCTCGGCCTCGCTGTGGGACGTGGGTGACGGTGTCGCCTGCCTGGAATTCCATTCCAAGATGAACAGTCTGGACGAGAATTCCATCGCCATGATCGTGGCCGCCTCGAAGATCGACAAGCAGGGCTTCAAGGCGCTGATCATCGGTTCCGACGCGGACAACTTCTCCGTCGGTGCCAATGTCGGCGTCGCCCTGTTCGGGGCCAATGCCGCCATGTGGCCGGTGATCGAGAATGGCGTCGCCAGTGGCCAGAAGGCCATGCAGGGCCTGAAGAACAGCCCGTTCCCCGTCGTCGCGGCACCTGCCGGCATGGCGCTGGGCGGTGGTTGCGAGGTCTGCCTGCATTCCAACGCCATCCAGGCCCACGCCGAGAGCTACATGGGTCTGGTGGAGGTCGGTGTCGGCCTGCTGCCCGGCTGGGGTGGCTGCAAGGAACTGACGATCCGCAACCTGGCCAACAAGCGGCGGCCGCAGGGTCCGATGCCGGCCCTGTCAGCGGCTTTCGAGGCGATCTCGACAGCCAAGGTGGCGACCAGTGCGCAGGAAGCGCGCGACATGCAGATCCTGCGCGAAGGCGACGGCATCTCCATGAACCGCCGCCGGGTACTGGCCGACGCCAAGAAGAAGGCGCTGGCCATGGCGGAAGGCTACGAGAAGCCGGAACCGATCGAGGTCAACCTGCCCGGTCCGACCGCGGCCACCGCGTTCCAGATGGCGGTCGAAGGCTTCGCCCTGCAGGGCAAGGCCACGGCCTATGACGTGGAGGTCGCGGCCCAGGTGGGACGCGTGCTTTCCGGCGGCGATACCGACATCACGGAAGTGGTGACGGAGAAGAAGCTGCTGGCGCTGGAACTCGAAGGCTTCATGCATCTGATCCGCCAGGAGAAGACACTGCAGCGGATCGAACACATGCTGACCAAGGGCCGCCCGCTGCGTAATTGACGCCGAGGCGGATTGTTTGAGGGCGGTTCCGTCCCTCTCCCCCTCCCGGCCACCCACGCAAGTATCCTGAATGGGTGGCCGGGAGGGGGAGAGGGATGGGACAGGCCCCGAAAAACCCACAGGAGAAACGCGAATGCCCGCGACCTATCAGGCCCCTGTACAGGACTTCAAGTTCCTGCTGCACGAGTTCATTGACCTGCAGCGCTATTCCAACCTGCCCGGCTTTGCCGACGCGACACCCGATCTGGTGGACGCGATCCTGGAGGAGGGCGCAAAGTTCTTCGAGAACGAGCTGGCGCCGCTGAACGCCGTCGGCGACACCGAAGGCTGCACCCGCCATGACGACGGCAGCGTCACCACACCGACCGGTTTCAAGGAAGCCTACCAGTCCTATATCGAAGGCGGCTGGGGCGGTCTGACGGCAGACCCGGAATATGGCGGGCAGGGCCTGCCGCACGTGCTGGGCTTTGCCGTCTCCGAGATGGCATCGTCGGCCAACATGGCCTTCGCCATGTATCCGGGCCTGACCCATGGCGCCTACGAGGCGATCCACCACTGGGGCGATGACGCGCAGAAGCGGGCCTATCTGCCGAAGATGGTCAGCGGCGAATGGACCGGCACCATGAACCTGACGGAGCCGCATTGCGGCACCGATCTGGGCCTGATGCGCACCAAGGCCGAACCACAGGACGATGGCAGCTATCTGATCACCGGGCAGAAGATCTTCATTTCCGCCGGTGAACATGACATGTCGGAGAACATCATCCACCTGGTGCTGGCCAAGATCCCCGGCGGGCCTGAGGGCATCAAGGGCGTCAGCCTGTTCGTGGTGCCGAAGTTCATCCTGGACGAGAACGGCGAACCCGGAGAGCGCAACAGCCTGCAGTGCGGCGCCATCGAGCACAAGATGGGCATCCACGGCAATTCCACCTGCGTCATGAACTATGACGGGGCGAAGGGCTGGCTGCTCGGCGCGCCGCACAAGGGCATGCGCGCCATGTTCACCATGATGAACGCCGCCCGTCTGGGTGTCGGCATCCAGGGTCTCAGCCAGGCCTCCGCCGCCTACCAGAACGCCGTGATCTATGCCAAGGACCGCGTGCAGGGCCGTTCCCTGACCGGTGTGAAGGCCAAGGACAAGCCCGCCGACCCGATCATCGTGCATCCGGACGTGCGCCGCATGCTGATGAAGCAGAAGGCCTTCGTGGAAGGCGCGCGGGCGCTGGCGCTGTGGACCGGCCTGATGATCGACTTCGCGTCGAAGCATCCGGACCCGGAGGAGCGGCAGCAGGCCGATGATTTCGCCGCCTTCATCACCCCTGTCGTGAAGGCCTATCTGACCGACATGGGCTTCGAATGCGCGGTGGACGCCATGCAGGTCTATGGCGGCCACGGCTTCATCCACGAGTGGGGCATGGAGCAGTACGTCCGCGACGCCCGCATCACCATGATCTACGAGGGCGCGAACGGCATCCAGGCACTCGACCTGGTGGGGCGGAAACTGCCCGACGGCATGGGTCGGCTGATGCGCCGCTTCTATCACCCGGTGGACGCCTTCATTCAGGCCAACATGACGAAGCCGGAAATGAAGGACTTCGTCATGCCGCTGGCCAAGGCCTTTGCCCGGCTGCAGTCCGTCACCGCCGACATCGGCCCGAAGATGATGGCCAATCCGGACGAGGCGGGTGCTGCCTCCACCGATTACCTGCGCTGCGTGGCGCTGGTCGCTATCGGTTTCATGTGGGCGCAGATCGCGGAGAAGGCGCAGGCAAGGCTGGCGTCAGGCGAGGGCGACAGTGCCTTCTACGAGACCAAGCTGGCCACGGCGCGGTTCTTCATGGAACGCATGCTGCCCGACATGCATGCCCATGCCGCCAAGGCCATGTCCGGCGGTGCCACCCTGATGGCCCTGTCGGAGGACGCGTTCTGAGCCTGAACTGACGGCACAGACACGGTTGCGAAACCGGACCACCGCCCGCCCGGACCCTGTCCCGGCGGGCGGTTCCGTTTCGGGAATATCCACAGGAATCAGTCGCTTTGTCGCCCGGCTGGTATCCAATCGACCGGTTATCCACAATATATTGGACGAATCAGGCCATTCCTGCTTGGTCTGGATTCCCTGATCCCGTATCTTGTTAGCCCTGAGCTGGTATTAACCAGATATAGCGCGGGAGACGGATCATGTCGGCAGGCTGGACAGAAGAGCGGGTTTCAAGACTCAAGGAACTCTGGGGTACCGGCATGACCGCCGCCCAGATCGCGGAACAGCTTGGCAATGTCACCCGCAATGCCGTGATCGGCAAGGCGAACAGGCTCGGCCTGTCGAAGCCGGGCCGCCCCCGCGTTGCCAAGGCCCGTCCCGCCGCCCAGCAGCAGCGCCCCCGCTTCACCCGCCCGGCCCCGAAGCCGGAGCCGGAGGAAGTCATTCCCCAGGCGCCTGCCGTCGCACCGCCACCGCCGGGCGCCCTGCCGCAGCATCGCCGGTGCCAGTTCCCCGTCGGCCATCCGGGGGAGAGTGACTTTCACTTCTGCGATCACGAGACGCTGACCGGCAAGCCGTACTGCGACTATCACTGCTCCATCGCCTATCGCCAGAAGGTTGCGTGAGCGAGACAACCGCCAGCTTCCGGCCCGCGACAGCCGCTGACGTTGCCGCCATCGTCGGCCTGCTGGCCGATGACAGGCTGGGCGCGGTGCGGGAAGACGCCTCCCTGCCCCTGGACGAACGCTATATCCAGGCCTTCGATGCCATCGAACGCGATCCCAACCAGCTCCAGGCCGTGGCCGAACTGGAGGGGCACGTCGTCGGCTGCCTGCAGCTCAGCTTCATCCCCGGCCTGTCGTTCATCGGGACCTGGCGCGGCCAGATCGAAAGCGTCCGCATCCACAGCAGCATGCGCGGCAGCGGACTGGGCCAGCAGATGATCACCTGGGCCGTCGGGATCTGCCGCGAACGCGGCTGCGGCATCGTCCAGCTCAACACCCACCAGAGCCGCGACGACGCCGTCCGCTTCTACGAGAAGCTCGGTTTCACCAACAGTCACTACGGCATGAAGCTGTCATTGGGCGACTGAACCGGACGAGCGCCCGGGACCTGGAGGAGGGGGAACTATTCTCTCTGAACTCTCCCACCCCACTGACGTCGTGCCCGGGCTCGACCCGGGTACCCAGCAGTGCCGCACCGAGGTCTGCGAGGACACCCGGTGGCGCATCGGTGTGATCCGGATCGACGCAGTGCCGAGACCTGGACTCGCGGATCAGGTCCGCGAGCGACGTGGTTAAGGGTTGGAACTTCGGTATTCATCGCCCTCACCCCACTGACGTTGTGCCCGGGCTTGACCCGGGTACCCAGCGTGCCGCACCGGCGTCAGCGATGACACTCGGGGACGTATCGGTGCGATCCGGATCGACGCAGTGCCGAGAGCTGGGCTCGCGGATCAAGTCCGCGAGCGGCGTGGTTCAGGGTTGGAGCTGCGGTATTCATCGCCCTCACCCCACTGACGTTGTGCCCGGGCTTGAGCCGGGTATCCAGCGTGCCGCACCGTGATCCACTGATCGTCAACAGTCCGGCCTCCGACCATCTCCTGCTACTACGTCTATATCCTCGCCAGCAGGCGCAATGGCACGCTCTATATCGGTGTCAGCCGAGACCTGCGGCAACGCCTCACTGAGCATCGGACGGGGTGGTCACAGTTCACGGACCGCTACCACGTTCACCGGCTGGTCTGGTTCGAGATCCACGAGAGCGTGGTTGCCGCCCGCCAACGCGAACGCACGCTGAAGCACTGGAAACGCGGCTGGAAGCTCGAACTGATCGAGGCACAAAACCCCGCCTGGCGCGATCTCGCGGGGGAGATCCCGTTCGACTGACTCGGTTGGTGCCACCTGGATCCATGCAGTGCCGAGAGCTGGGCTCGCGGATCAAGTCCGCGAGCGGCGTGGCTGGAGATGGATCATTCAATCACATCGCCACCACCCCACAGACGTCGTGCCCGGGCTCGACCCGGGTACCCAGCAGTGCCGCACCGAGGTCTGCCAGGACACCCGGTGGCGCATCGGTGTGATCCGGATCGACGCAGTGCGGAGGCCTGGGCTCGCGGATCAAGTCCGCGAGCGGCGTGGTGGGGGTTGGAGTTCTGGAATTCACCACCGCCACCCAACCGACGTCGTGCCCGGGTGTGACCCGGGCACGACCCGCGCCGCTCAGGTCTGGGTGAAGGTGCGGTCGACGTAGGCGGAGACGCGGGCGACGCTGTCGTCGATGGACAGGTCGGAGGTATCGACGGTCAGTTCCGCGGCGTCCGGTGCCTCGTAGGGGGCGGAGATGCCGGTGAATTCCTTGATCTCGCCCGCACGTGCCTTCCTGTAGAGACCCTTCGGATCGCGGCTTTCGCAGGTGGCCACGTCGGCGTCGATGTGGATCTCGTGGAAATCCGCGCCTGCCGCTGCCCGCGCCCGGTCCCGGTCGGAGCGGTAGGGGGAGATGAAGGCGGTGACGACGATGAACCCGGCCTTGGCCATCAGGGCCGCGACCTCACCCACGCGGCGGATGTTCTCCGCCCGGTCCTCTGGGCTGAAGCCCAGGTCGGCATTCAGGCCGAAGCGCACGTTGTCGCCATCCAGCACGTAGACCTGGTAGCCCTTGTCGAACAGCCGCCGTTCCGTCGCCACCGCGATGGTGGACTTGCCAGCGCCGGACAGGCCGGTGAACCAGAGCACACCGCCCTTGTGGCCATTGCGCTTGTGGCGTTCATCCGGCCCGATCGCGGCCTCGACCTTGGTCACATTGGTGGCGCGGACGGTGATCAGGCTGCGCTGGTCGGCATAGCCCTCCATGGAGATGATGCCGCCACCGGCAATGTCGAAACCGTCCACCAGCACGAAGCGGCCGGTCTTCTGGTTGTGGCGGAACTCGTCCAGCGCCAGCATCTGGCGGGAGCGGATGGTGACTTCCGCCACCGCGTTGCGCTCCACCCGGTCGGACTGCACATGGCTGAGGTCGCCGGTGTCGATGACCCGGTCGATGGACTGCACGGTCACCCGCGCCTCCGCATTCGCCAGCTTCATCTTGTAGGTCTTGCCCGGCACCAGCGCGTCGTTGCCCAGCCAGAAGACATGGGCGCGGAAGACATCGGTCTCGACCGGCGGCTGGTTTTCGTGACTGGCGATATGGCCGCGCTCGATGAAGAGCTGCTCATCCAGCGTGATGCCCACCGACTGCCCGGCGGAAGCCTTCATGGGCAGCTGATCGACGTTCCACGCCTCGATGGTGCGGACCTTCGCCGTCTTGTTGATGGGGGAGAACAGCAGCGTGTCGCCGACCCGGATGGTGCCGCTCTCGATCCGCCCGGCGATGATGCGACGCTCGTCGAACTTGTATACGTCCTGCACCGGAAACCGCAGCGGCTGGTCGGTGGCCGGCAGCGGCACGCGGAACCCGTCCAGCGCCTCCGTGATGCTGGGGCCGAGGTACCAGGGCATGCGCTTCGACGGGCCGGTGATCAGGTCACCTTCACGCCCGGAGACCGGAATGACGTGGTTGGGCGTCACGCCGATGCTGGTCAGATAGGCGCGGAACTCTTCCTCGATGGCCTCGAACCGCGTCTGGGAATAGTCCACCAGGTCCATCTTGTTGACGCAGACCGTGACCTGGCCGATGCCCATCAGATGCAGCAGGTAGCCATGGCGACGGGACTGTTCCTGCACGCCCTCGTTGGCATCGATCACCAGGATGGCCGCGTCCGCCGCCGCCGCGCCGGTGATCATGTTCTTGAGGAATTCCTTGTGACCCGGCGCGTCGATGATGACGTAGTCGCGCTTGGCCGTCTTGAACCAGATCTGCGAGGTGTCGATGGTGATGCCCTGGTCACGCTCCGCCTGCAGCGCGTCCATCAGGAAGGCATATTCGAACGGCATGCCGCGCCGTTCGCACATCTTGCGGATTTCCTCCACCCGGCCATCGGGCAGGGAGTCGGTGTCATGGAACAGCCGCCCGACCAGCGTGGACTTGCCGTGGTCCACATGGCCGACGAAGACGGTCTTCAGGGATTCGCGATGGTTGCTCATGGTCCGGACCCCTTACATGTAGCCGTCGGCGCGCAGACGCTCGAACGCGTCCTCGGCCTCGTGATCCATGGCCCGGCCGGACCGTTCGGAGACCCTGGTGGTCCGCAGTTCCTCGATGATCTCGTCCAGCGTCTCCGCGTTGGAGTCCACCGGGTTGGTGATGTCCTTGTCCCCCAGGGAGCGGTAGCGCTTGCCGTTCTTGGCGAAATAGAGGTCGATGACCGGAATGTTCTCGCGCTGCGTGTAGAGCCAGATGTCCATCTCGGTCCAGTGCAGCAGCGGATGGATGCGGACATGGGTGCCCGGGGGGAAGTCGGTGTTGAACTGGTCCCAGAACTCCGGCGGCTGGTCGCGGAAGTTCCAGGCACCGGTGGCACCGCGCGGGCTGAACACCCGTTCCTTGGCGCGGGTCGCCTGCTCGTCACGGCGGATACCGGCGAAGATGCCGTCGAAGGGATTGGCGGCCAGGAAGTTCTTCAGCCCCTCGGTCTTGCGGGCGGCGGAGCGGGCGGCGGGGGGCAGGCTGGCATCCATCTCCTCGATCGGCGGGCACTTGCCGCTGAGGAAGTTCAGGTTCCATTCCTTGATGTAGCGGTCCCGGAACTCATACATCTCCGGGAACTTCTTCTCCGTATCCACGTGCATCACCGGAAACGGCACGTGGCCCAGGAAGGCCTTGCGCGCCAGCCAGATCATCACGTTGGAGTCCTTGCCCAGCGACCAGAGCATGCCGACACGGCCGAGGCGGTTGAACGCCTCCCTGAAGATATAGACGCTCTGGCTTTCCAGCCGGTCGAGATGATCCATGGCAATGTTCCGTGTCGCTGTCATTCCGGCGGGAGCAATCTTCCCGTTCCCGGCCATCAACTAGGCGAGGATGCGCCGGGGGGCAAGGGAGGGAAACGCGCAGCCGTTGTCGCAGTCACGTTTCACGGGTCGTTTCATGTGCAGGAAAGCGTCGGGCTGTCGCGCGTCAGAACTGGATGCGGGTGCCCAGGAAGATCAGCGCGTCGCGGTTGGTTTCGCTGTCCAGACCGGCGGACGGCCCCTGGTCCCAGAACTGGATGCCGCCGACAAGGCCGATAGAGCCATTGAGCTGCCAGGCGCCGCCGATCTCCAGCGCGTCGGCTGTATCGGGTATCTGCTCCTCGCGCTCCGACAGGCTGCGGACATATTTCAGGCCGACCTGCCAGTTGGCCCCGGCGTAGCTCATGCCCAGCCGGTAGTCGGTCAGCAGGCGACCGAGCTTCAGGTCATCGCCCTGCGCCAGATCGGCACCGAAGGAAAAGCCGTCATAGCCAATGCGGCCACCGACCTGCCAGGCGTTGCCGCGCTCCGGGTCAAAGGTGGGATCAACCGAGGCGGCGGAAAGCGCGAAGCGGGTGACCGGCTCCGCCGGGGCGAGCGAGGAGACGCCATAGCGCGGTGCCGTGTCCCCAACACTGCCGAAGAAGGTGAAATCGACCCCGAGCGCCCTGTCGGTGAAGTCGACGCCCACGCGGGATATGCCGGCCTGCGTCTCCGCAGGTTCGACCGAAAGGTTGAGACCGCCACCGACCTGCCCGCCGTCGCGCGGGGTCAGGGTCAGCAGATCGACCAGCGCAGGGGCGTCAGAGCCGTGGATGCGCCCGACGGAGGGAACCGACTGTTCCGACGGGGCCACAAGCTGCAGCGTACCACCGGCCTTCTGGTCGGATCCCGCAAGGGCGCTGCCGCCGCCAAGCGTCACGAGCACAGCCACGGTTCCGCACAGACGGCGGAGCCATTCGCGATCAGGACCTGTCGATGCAACTGCAATGGGCATGGGACGCACGGTTTCAGCAAACAATGAAGACGCGGTTACTGCAAAAGGGAACTACACACTCACAACGGGTGAATCAATCCCGCCGCGCGAGACGACAGCGCCTGTTGTGGTCTCGCGGAACGTCGGATAGAACCGGAATGAGCATGTTCAGAACATCGGAATTGCAGACATGAAAGCACGTCTCGGCGGGGCCAGGACGCTCCTGATCCTCGCCACGCTGGCCCTTGGCGCGTGCGCGTCGCTCAATCCCTTCAGCGACAGCGATGCGGAATCCGTTGAGAGTCAGCGCGTTGCGGCACGTGAGCAGCAGCAGGCTGTCTCCGCACGCTCTGTCGTCAACCCGTTCCTGTGGACGGCGTCGCTGGAGACGCTCGGCTTCCTGCCCATCACCGAGGCTTCGGAAAGCGAAGGCCGGATCCGGACGGAATGGTACGTTCCCGCCGCCGCACCGACCGAGCGTTTCCGCGTGAATGTGACATTTACCTCACGGTCCCTGTCGCCTGACGCCTTCTCCTTGGGTCTGGTCCGTCAGGAGCTGCGCGGCACCGGCCAGTGGATCGATCTGCCGGCCACCGACAAGGTGCGCACGAACCTGGAGGAGACGATCCTGTTCCGTGCCCTGCAGCTTCGGCAGGAATCCGGCCTGCTATGACCGGGGACGGGTCACGCGCCATCCGGCTGTCGTGACGCGCCCCCTGCCCAAGCGCTGACCCGCAGGCCGGGCCGCCGCGACCGGAACCGCCGTCCGGCCCCCGCCATGATCCGATTTCCCATCGCCGACAGATGACAGCCGCCATGACCGACATGAACGAACGCTACAACCCCGCCGAGACCGAGCCGAAGTGGCAGGCGGTCTGGGATGAACGCCAGAGCTTCCGCGCCGAGGCCGAACCGGGCCGCGAGAAGTACTACGTGCTGGAGATGTTTCCCTATCCGTCGGGGCGCATCCACATGGGGCACGTGCGCAACTACACGCTGGGCGATGTGGTCGCCCGCTACAAGCGCGCCCGCGGCTTCAACGTGCTGCACCCGATGGGCTGGGACGCCTTCGGGCTGCCGGCCGAGAATGCCGCGCGTGACAAGAAGGTACATCCGGCGGAATGGACCTGGGCCAACATCGACAACATGCGCGCCGAGCTGAAGTCCATGGGCCTCAGCCTCGACTGGTCGCGGGAGTTCGCGACCTGCGATGTCAGCTACTACCAGCATCAGCAGCGCCTGTTCCTCGACATGCTGGAACAGGATCTCGTCTACCGGCGGGAAAGCTGGGTGAACTGGGATCCGGTCGACCACACCGTGCTGGCCAATGAACAGGTCATCGACGGGCGCGGCTGGCGCTCCGGTGCGGTGGTGGAGAAGCGCAAGCTGACCCAGTGGTTCTTCCGCATCACCGCATTCTCCGACGAACTGCTGTCATCCCTCGGCACCATGGACCGCTGGCCCGACCGGGTGCGTGCCATGCAGACCCAGTGGATCGGCCGTTCCGAGGGTCTGCGCATGACCTTCGCCTTCGACGGCACGGTGGCAGGTCACGAAGACGGTCTGACCATCTATACCACCCGGCCCGACACCCTGTTCGGTGCCAGTTTCATGGCCATCTCCGCCGAGCATCCGCTGGCACAGCAGATCGCCGCCGACAATCCCGGCGCCCAGGCCTTCGTCGAGGAGTGCCGCCAGATGGGCACCTCGGAGGAAGCGCTGGAACGCGCGGAAAAGAAGGGTTTCGACACCGGGCTGCGCGTGCGCCATCCCCTGGATGACAGCATTACCCTGCCCGTTTACATCGCCAACTTCGTGCTGATGGAGTACGGCACCGGTGCCATCTTCGGCTGCCCGGCGCACGATCAGCGCGACCTGGACTTCGCCCGCAAGTATGAACTGGACGTGACCCCTGTCGTCTGCCCGTCAGACAGCGATGCCGCCGCGTTTACAGTCGGCAACACGGCGTACACGGGCGACGGCCTGCTGATCAATTCCCGCTTCCTCGACGGTATGACCGTGCCGGATGCGAAGGCGGAGATCATCGACCGGATCGAGGGCGCGCAGACCGGGGAGCGCACGGTGAACTTCCGGCTGCGCGACTGGGGCCTCAGCCGCCAGCGCTACTGGGGCTGTCCGATCCCGGTCATACATTGCGATGCCTGCGGCGTCGTGCCGGTTCCGGCGGCGGATCTGCCGGTGGCGCTGCCGATGGATGTCACCTTCGACAAGCCCGGCAACGCGCTGGACCACCACCCGACCTGGCGTGACGTTGCCTGCCCGAAATGCGGCGCCGATGCCCGGCGCGAGACCGACACGATGGACACCTTCGTCGATTCATCCTGGTACTTCGCCCGCTTCGCCAGCGCCGATGCGACCGACGCGCCGGTACGACCGGAGGAGTTCGACTACTGGCTGCCGGTGGACCAGTACATCGGCGGCATCGAGCATGCGATCCTGCACCTGCTCTACTCCCGCTTCTTCATGCGGGCGATGAAGCAGAGCGGCTATGGCGCGCTGGACGAGCCCTTCGACGGGCTGTTCACCCAGGGCATGGTGACCCACCGGACCTATCACGCCGGGCGCGACGCCAACGGCGGCGATATCTGGGTCTATCCCCAGGAAGTCGAGAAAGCCACCGACGGCAGCCTGATCCAGGCCGGAACCGGTGCCACGGTGGTCGAAGGGCCGCTGGAGAAGATGAGCAAGTCGAAGAACAACACCGTCGATCCCGGCGCGATCATCGGCAAGTTCGGCGCGGACACCGCACGCTGGTTCATGCTCTCCGACAGCCCGCCGGAGCGTGATCTGGAATGGTCGGACGAGGGCGTGAATGGTGCCTGGCGGTTCCTGCAGCGTGCCTGGCGTGCGGTGCGCCAGACGGTTCAGGCTGGCGCCGCAGCCGATGGCGCGCCCGCGCCCGATGCCGGTTCTCCCGCTGATGACCTGCTGCGCACGGCGCACCGCACGATTGCCGGGTTCACCGATGATCTCGAACGGTTCCATTTCAACAAGGCCGTGGCACGGCTGCACCAACTGACCAATGCGATCGAGAAGCTGCGCGGTGAGTCCGCCACCGATCAGGCCGTGCGGCGCTTTGCCGTCGAGACCCTGGTACGCCTGATGGCGCCGCTGACCCCGCACATGGCGGAGGAAGCCTGGGAGATGCTGGGCGGTTCCGGTCTGCTGGTCGATGCGCCCTGGCCGGAAGCGGATCCGGCACTGGTGGCGGAGGATGTGGTGAGCATCGCCGTGCAGGTGCTGGGCAAGAAGCGCGCGGTGATCGAGATCGCGAAGGACAGCGACGAGGAAACCGTGCGCGCCGCCGCACTGGAGGCACCGAACGTCGTGCGCGCCATCGACGGCAAGACCGTGCGCAAGGTGATCGTTGTACCCAACCGGATCGTCAATATTGTGGTCTGATGCCAGATAGCCAACGCACATGCGGGATCGAAGGGACGCCAGACGCGACGCGGGTGCGCGCCGGTCGGCTTTTCGCGATACTGCGGACAGGCCTGCTTGCCCTCGGGCTGGGACTCGCAATCACGGCCTGCGGCTTCGAGCCGGTCTATGCCCCGGGTGGCGGATCACTGGCCAGCAGCCTGCGCAGCGTCAGCGTCGACCAGCCCCAGGGCCGGATTGGCCAGGCCATGCGGCTGGCGATACTCGACGGCATCGGCGACCGGCAGAGCGGCATCCAGCCACAGTACCGACTGCGCTCCCAGATGAAGACCGACACCGAACGGGTCGCCATTCAGGCCGATGAATCTGCCGCGCGGGTCAATGTCATCGTCGATGTTGCCTGGCAACTGCAGGATGCCGCCGGCCTGACCACCTATGCGAGCGGCCAGGTCCGGCGCACCGTGGCCTACAATGTCGTGGCCGACACCTTCGCCACGCTGGTCGGCGAACGCGACGCGCAACGCCTCGCGGGCAAGCAGGTGGGAGAGGCCATCCGCACGCGATTGCTGCTCGCTCTAAGGGACAGATAGTCCGATGGAGTGGAAGGGGCGGGACGCCGACAGCAAGCTGGGCCGCACCCACCCCGACATTCGCCTCTATGTCTTCTACGGGCCGGATACCGGGCTTGCTGCGGAACGTGCCATGCTGGTCGCGCGCAGGCACCTGGGCGATGCCGCAGGGGCCGACGATATCCTGCGGCTCGACGGCGACGCCCTGGCGGAGGATCCAGCACGGCTTTCCGACGAGGCTGCCCAGGTCAGCATGTTCGGCGGGGAGCGTGTGATCCGCGTGACCAACGCCAGCGGGGCCGCGGCGTCCCGTGCGGTAGAGAGCTGGCTCGACAATCCGGTGGGCTCGCTTGTCACCGTCGAACTGGGCGATGTCAGGCCTAACCAGAAACTCCGCAGTCGGGTGGCTTCTGCCAAGGTAATCAACGCTGTAGCTATAGGTTGCTACCCCGATGACGCCGGTACGATGGACCGTCTCGTCGACGAAATCCTGCGCGAGGAGGATTTTCGCATTCTCGGCGACGCCAGACAGGCTCTCGTGGCCCGTCTTGGGCCGGATCGGAGGATGAATCGGGAAACCATCCGCATGCTGACGCTCTATGTCGACGACCCGAAGCAGGAGATCACGGTCGCTGATGTCGAGGCGGCACTGGGAGACAGTTCCGCCGTCGGCTTCGAGACCATCGCCTTCGCCTGCCTCGGCGGCGACACGGCGCAGGCACTGCGCCTGTTCGACAAGAGCATGGCCGAGAAGACACACCCGATCATCACGATCACGTCCCTGCTGACTCAGTTCGACCGTTTCGATGCGCTCGACGCCGCGCGCCAGGCCGGCAAGCCGGTCGATGCCGCCCTGAAAGGCATGCGGATCTTTCCCCACTCCCGTCAGGACGCCTTCCGCCGCATGGCCGACTACTGGCCCTCCGACCGTAGGGCCACAGCTCGTCGTCTGATCGTTGAGGCGGATATCCGTGGACGATCCGGCCAGCTTTCGGAGAACCTGGTCTACCGGGACCTGCTGCTCCGGCTCGGCACCGCTGCACAGGGTATGACAAAACGCAGCCGCCGTTTCTGATCAGTCACACCAGACACTGGCCTGCATTGCGGTCCTACTATTGGCAGGCACTACGCAGCCGTTAGCGCCAGATCAGGTCCGCGTGAGCCGCTGGCAGATCTCGTCAAGCTGCTCCAGGGTGCGATAGGCAATGCGCACCTCACCCCTGGCACCCTTGTGCCGGATCTCGACCTTGAGTCCCAGCGCGTCAGCCAGGCTCTGCTCCAGAGCCGCAGTATCCGCGTCCTTGCGGGTTTCCGGCTTGGGCCTGGCTTCCGTGCCCTGCTTGACCTGCCGCCGGATGGCCTCGACGTCGCGCACGTTCAGGCCGCGCTCCACCACTTCCCGCGCCAGCGTTGCCGGATCATCCGCAGTGATCACCGCCCGCGCCGCCCCGGCCGTCAATTCGCCTGACCGGACGTAGGACTTCACATCATCCGGTAGGGACAGGAGACGCACCGCATTGGCGACGTGACTGCGACTCTTGCCGACGGCTTCCGCAATGTCCGCAGCGGAATGACTGAACTCCCGCATCAGTCGCTGGTAGCCCTCCGCCTCTTCCATCGGGTTCAGATCCTGGCGCTGAATGTTCTCGATCAGCGCGATCTGCAGCGTCTCGGTATCATTCAGTTCGCGGATGATCACCGGCACTTCATGCAGTTGCGCAATCTGCGCCGCTCGCCAGCGCCGCTCGCCCGCGACGATCTCATAGTTCTCCTCCGCATCCCCTGGCAGGCGCCGGACGATCAGCGGCTGCAGGATGCCCTGGCGGTTGATCGACTGCACAAGGGTGGCGAGCTCGTCCTCGTCGAAGGCTTGGCGCGGCTGGAACTTCCCGGGCCGCAGGTAAGCAACGGGAACCTGTTTCAGGCCTCGGCTGCGGTCACGCACCCGCTCGTTGTCGCCGACTTCCTCCCCCAGCAGGGCGGAAAGGCCGCGTCCGAGGCCACGCGAGGAAGGGTTGCGACCGCTGTTCGCCGTATCCGGCCTGGGGCGGTCCTGATCACCGGAATCGTCGTTGAAGGTCATCTCTGTGCTGGCTCCCTGAACCGCATCATTGGTCGTCACGACCGGTTCTGCCCGTTTCCGGACGGGCAACTATCTGAAACATAACGGAGATCGGCGGATTCGGAATCCATCCCGGTTGCGTCCGCCAGGCCCGGCTTCAGGCTGCCGTCCGCTGCCGTTCCCGTCGCAGCATCTCACCGGCAAGCTGGATATAGGCCTGGCTGCCGGCGCAGCGGTGATCATACAACAGGGCCGGGCGCCCGTGCGAGGGGGCTTCCGATACCCGGACATTGCGTGGAATGATCGTGTCATAGACCTTGGCACCCAGGTGCGCCCGCACATCATCGGCCACCTGTTCCGACAGCCGGTTGCGCCGGTCGAACATGGTCAGCACGATCCCCTGCACCTCCAGCTTCGGGTTCAGGGTGCGCCGGACCCGGTCCACCGTGGAGAGCAGTTGCGACAGACCCTCCAGCGCGAAGAACTCGCACTGCAATGGCACCAGCACCGCGTCTGCCGCCACCATGGCATTGACCGTGACCAGGTTGAGGGAGGGCGGGCAGTCGATCAGGATGAAGTCGTAATCCCGCATCACCGGGCGCAGCGCCTCATCGAGCTGGCGCTGCGGCGGGTTCAGTTCTACCAGTTCCAGTTCCGCGCCCGACAGTTCTACCGATGCCGGAATGATATCCAGATTGGGTATGGCTGAGGGCACAATGGTCGCCCCTACCGTCGATGCACGGACGAGCAGATGGTAGGAAGTGCGGTCGCGTTTCGCCCGGTCGATGCCCAACCCCGTGGAGGCATTGCCCTGCGCATCCAGGTCGACCAGCAGCACCTTCCGCCCGACCGCAGCCAGGGCGGTGCCGAGATTGATCGCCGTAGTCGTCTTGCCGACGCCACCCTTCTGGTTCACGACGGCAAGCTTGCGGGCGAGTCTGTTACCTGTTGGCATTTCCATGGTGTTCAAGCCCCCGAACCAGGAGTACGGAGCCAGCCTCGTCACTGAGGCTCTGATGACGCTCCCAGGAGAATTTCCAACATTTCGTGGCCGCGGTCAACTCACTCTCAATATCTTGCCCTTTCAGAAAGGCACCGACACTGTCCGGCTGCATGAAGGGTTCGACCCATTCGAGAAGCCGGGAGAGCGGTGCCAGGGCCCGTGCGCTGACCACATCGGCCTTCAGATCCGTCACCGTCTCGATTCTGCCGGTGATCACGGTGATCTCGAGCCCCATGGTGCGTGCCGCCTCTCGCAGGAAGGCGCACTTGCGGGCATCGGACTCGATCAGGGTCACATGGGCGGGATGAGTCGCAGCGACCACCAGGCCCGGAAATCCGCCGCCGCTGCCCAGATCGATCCAGCTTCCGGCCGTATCGGGAACCAGCGGTACCAGTTGCCAGGAATCCAGCACATGCCTGGACCAGAACTGGCCAAGGGTCGATCGCGCGACCAGATTGATGCGGGGGTTCCAGCGGTTCAGCAAGGTCTCGAGATCCTGCAGGCGGGTCACTGTTTCACGTGAAACACCACTCCGCACCCTGAACCCTTCGGCATCCATCGGCGTCAGCCTGCGGGTGTCCGGGCAACACCGACACCGCGCCGCACATGGGCCAGCAGCAGGGTCAGTGCAGCCGGAGTCACGCCCGGTATCCGACCGGCCTGGCCGAGCGTCGCCGGACGCGCGCGCTGCAGTTTCTCGACCAACTCGTTGGACAGGCCGCTGATGGTGGCGAAGTCGATGTCGTCCGGCAACACCAGGGACTCATCCTTGCGGAAGGCGACAATGTCAGCCTGCTGTCGTTCCATGTACCCCGCATAGACCGCATCGATCTCAAGCTGCTCCCGCACTTCCGGATCATAGGCGGCCAGTTGCGGCCAGACCCGTATCAGGTCCGACAGGTCGATGGACGGGTAGCGCAACAGGTCAGCGGCTGTACGACGGGCGCCATCCAGGTTCACCTGCAGGCCATGGCGGCGGGCTTCCTGCGGGGTCAGGTTCAGCCCGGCGGCCATGTCGCGGGCCTGCGCCAGGGCCGTCGCCTTCGCCTTGTAGGCATCTGCCCGCGCCTGTCCGACACAACCCATCGCCACCCCGCGGGCTGTCAGACGCTGGTCGGCATTGTCGGCCCGGAGCGACAGGCGGTACTCGGCGCGGGAGGTGAACATGCGATAGGGCTCGGCCGTACCACGCGTCACCAGGTCATCAATCATGACCCCGATGTAGGCTTCTGCCCGGTCGAGAATACAGGGTGTCAGATCCCCGGCAGCGCGGGCGGCATTCAGGCCGGCGACCAGACCCTGGGCCGCCGCCTCCTCGTACCCGGTGGTGCCATTGATCTGGCCCGCGAGGAAGAGACCACCGATCCGCCGCGTTTCCAGACTGTGATGCAGTTCGCGCGGATCGACGTAATCGTACTCGATGGCGTAGCCGGGGCGGATGATGCGGGCATTGGCCAGGCCGGGCATGTGGCGCAGCAATTCGTGCTGAACCTCTTCCGGCAGGCTGGTGGAGATCCCGTTGGGATATACGGTATCGTCGTCCAGCCCTTCCGGTTCCAGGAACACCTGATGCCGCGCCCGATCCGCAAACCGCACCACCTTGTCCTCGATGGAGGGGCAATAGCGCGGCCCGGTGGATTCGATCTGACCCGAGTACATGGGGGAGCGGGAGAGATTGGCGCGGATGATGTCATGCACCGCCGGATTGGTCTCCGTGATGTGGCAGGAGATCTGTGGCGTCGTGATCTGCTTCGTCAGGAAGGAGAACGGGACCGGTGGCTCATCTCCCTTCTGCTCGTCGAGGGCCGACCAGTCGATGGTGCGCCCATCCAGCCGCGGCGGCGTTCCCGTCTTCAATCGCCCCAGGGCAAATCCGGCCCGTTCGAGGGTCAGCGCCAGGCCGGTCGCCGGAGCCTCCCCTGCCCGCCCGGCCGGGATGCGCTTTTCCCCGATATGGATCAGGCCGCGGAGGAAGGTGCCGGTGGTCAGCACCACCCGACCGGCGGGTAGGACTTCACCGTCAGACGTCACCACACCAGTCACGCGCGGGTGGTCCCCCGAACTGTGGATGACGAGGTCTTCGGCGGCAGCGGCCTTCAGGGTCAGACCATCCTGTTCCGCCAGTATGGCCTGCATGGCATTGCGATAGAGCTTGCGGTCGGACTGCGCCCGCGGGCCGCGAACGGCAGGGCCGCGGGACCGGTTGAGCAGGCGGAACTGGATTCCGGCGGCATCGGCGACGCGACCCATGACTCCGTCGAGCGCATCGATCTCCCGCACCAGGTGGCCCTTGCCCAGTCCACCGATGGCCGGGTTGCAGGACATCTCGCCGATGGTGTCCAGGCGATGGGTCAGCAGCAGCGTCCGCGCGCCGGTACGGGCGGCAGCCGCAGCGGCCTCACAGCCCGCGTGGCCGCCACCGATGACGATGACATCCCAGAATGTGCCATTTTCGCTGGTCATGGGCTGCTTCTACTCCTGCTGCCGCGTGAGTCAATGCGGTGCGGGCCTGAGACGGATCGCGGAGAGGCTGTTTCACGTGAAACAGGTCGATCCCGGTCACTTGCCGATGCAGAAATCCCGGAAGATCACGTCCAGCAGATCCTCCACGTCCACCTTGCCGGTGATCCGGCCCAGCGCGCGGATCGCGATGCGCAGATCCTCCCCCACCAGCTCCAGCGGCAGCCCGTTCTCCAGGCCCTCCCGCGCCCGGTCCAGGGCCTCCACCGTGTGGCTCAGGCTTTCGCGATGCCGCCAGCGGGTCGGGGGCGCCGACCCCCCTGTGTCGGTCAGGTCGCGCGCCATAGCCGTCAGCCTGTCGAGCAGGGCCGGTAGGCCCTCGCCACTCATGACCGAGAGGTTGATGACAGATGATGACACCATATCTTGGGGTTCTGGCTCGTGCGGAAGGTCCACCTTGCTGCGCACCTGGATGACAGGCGGTTGAGCCTCCCCCGATGCACCGCCGCCCAGGTTCAGGGGCGCGGAACGGCGCCCGGCTTCCACCAGATGGACCACGACATCCGCACTACCGGCCCGTTCCCGCGCCCGCCGGATCCCCTCCCGCTCGACCGCATTCTCCGTCTCCCGGAGACCTGCCGTGTCGAGCAGGGTCACCGCGTGACCGCCGAGATCGAGCTGCACCTCCAGCACGTCCCGCGTCGTCCCCGGCTCCGCCGTGACGATGGCGACGTCGCGTTGCGCCAGCGCGTTCAGCAGGGTCGACTTGCCCGCGTTCGGGGCGCCGACGATGGCGACCTGCAGGCCGGTCCGCACCCGCTCCCCCTGCCGCGCGTCGGCCAGGTGTTCGGCGATATGGTCGCGCAACGCCGCCAGCCGGGCCGTGGTTTCAGGCACCAGACTGTCCGGCAGGTCCTCCTCGGGGAAATCCAGCCAGGCCTCCATCCAGGCCAGCACGGCCACCAGATCGGCGCTCCAGCCCTGGTAGAGCGCGGCCAGGTGACCATCCGCCTGCTGCAGTGCCTGCCGCCGTTGCGCCGCGGTCTCGGCGGCGATCAGGTCGCCCACTCCCTCCGCAGCCGTCAGGTCGAGCTTGCCGTTGGCGACGGCGCGGCGGGTGAACTCCCCCGCCTCCGCCATGCGCAGGCCCGGCTGTGCCGCCAGCATCCGGAACAGGCCGTCCAGCACCGCGCGGCCGCCATGGACGTGCAGCTCCGCCAGATCCTCCCCCGTGTAGCTGTTCGGCGCCGGAAACCACAGCACCAGGCCCCGGTCCAGCACCTCCCCCGTCGCCGGATCGCGCAGCGCCCGCAGCGCGGCGTGGCGGGCCGGCGCCAGATCCCCGGCCAGCGCGATCAGAGCGGCGCGGGTGGCAGGTCCGGACAGGCGCACCACGGCAACCCCGGCAGGACCCGGCGCACTGGACAGCGCATGGATGGTATCGGCGGAGGTAATGGCGCAATCCCCCGAAAGGTCAGGCGGCTGGCGGGATCCGGGAAGCCGGAACGGTCATTCCGTCGGCTTCTTGCCCGCATTCATCATGCTGGACCACATGGCCTTCTGGATGTTCTCCATCCCCTGCATCCCCAGCGGCAGCCACTTGTTCATCAGCGCTTCCGGCTCCATGTCCCGCACGTTCTGGCGCAGCCGCTCCTCCAGTTCGCCCAGCAGACGCTCCTGCATCGGCTGCACGTCGGGCAGACCCATGAAGGTCCTGGCTTCCTCGGGCGTGCAGTCTATGTCGATGGTGACTTTCATGATCGCTGTCCTATGGTCAGGAAGAGACAGACATATGACCCCATTCGGCCCCCCGGGGGCAATGGTGGCCGTCGGCAACAGGTTCCGGGAGCAGCCAGAGCATGACCCTTGATTTCGCCCGCAACAACCTCGACCGGGAGACCAGCCCCTATCTGGTGCAGCACGCCGACAATCCGGTCCACTGGCAGGGCTGGTCCCAGGCGGCGCTGGACGAGGCGGCGCGCACGGGCAAGCCGGTGCTGCTGTCGGTCGGCTATGCCGCCTGCCACTGGTGCCACGTGATGGCGCACGAGAGCTTCGAGAACCCGGCGGTGGCGGCGCTGATGAACGACCTGTTCATCAACATCAAGGTGGATCGGGAGGAACGCCCCGACATCGACACCATCTACCAGACCGCGCTGGCCATGCTGGGGGAACAGGGCGGCTGGCCGCTGACCATGTTCCTGACGCCGGAGGGCAAGCCGTTCTGGGGCGGCACCTATTTCCCGCCGGAGACCCGCTATGGCCGCCCCGGCTTCCCGGCGGTGCTGGAGCGGGTGCGGGAGGTCTACGAGACCGACCGCGACACCATCGTGAAGAATGTCGAGGCCCTGACCAACGGCCTGCAGCAGAACGCGAAGCTGCCCGATGCGGAGAGCCGCCCGCAGATCACGGCGGATGTGCTGGACCGCGCGGCGGAGCGCCTGCTGCAGGAGTTCGACCCGACCCACGGCGGCATCGGCCAGGCCCCGAAATTCCCGCAGGTGCCGATCCTGGAGATGGTGTGGCGCGCCCACCTGCGCACCGCCAACCCGCAGATGCGCCACGCCGTCATGAACACCCTGATCCGCATGGGGCAGGGCGGCATCTACGACCATCTGGGCGGCGGTTTCGCGCGCTATTCCGTCGATGCGGAGTGGCTGGCGCCGCATTTCGAGAAGATGCTCTACGACAATTCCGCCCTGCTGATGCTGATGACCCAGGTCTGGCGGCGGGAGCGCCATCCCCTGCTGGAACAGCGCATCCGGGAGACGGCGGAGTGGGTGCTGCGGGAGATGGTGGCGGAAAACGGTGCCTTCGCCGCCACGCTGGACGCGGATTCGGAGGGCGAGGAAGGCAAGTTCTACGTCTGGGACGAGGCGGAGGTGGATGCGGTGCTGGGCGTCGATGCGGCCCTGTTCAAGAGCCACTATGACGTCACCCCGGACGGCAATTTCGAGGGCCACAACATCCTCAACCGCCGCCTGCAGCCAGACCTGATGGATGCGGAGACGGAGGCCATGCTGGCCGACTGCCGCACCCGCCTGCTGGCCCACCGCGCCGGGCGGGTCCGGCCGGGCTGGGACGACAAGGTGCTGGCCGACTGGAACGGCATGATGATCGCGGCCCTGGTGGAGGCGGGTACAACCTTCGCCGAGCCGACCTGGATCGACGCCGCGCGCCAGGCCTTCGACGCCGTGGTCCGCGACATGAGCGACGGTGAGGGCCGGCTGCACCACAGCTTCCGCCAGGGGGAGGCGCGGATTTCCGGCATGCTGGACGATCATGCCGGCATGATCTGCGGCGCGCTGGCGCTGCACGAGGTCTCCGGCGATGCGCGCTATCTGGATCTCGCCACCACCTGGACCGAAACCCTGGAGCGGCATTTCCTGGAGCCGGGCAGCGGTGCCTATCACTTCACCGCCGACGATGCGGAGGCACTGATCGTGCGCAGCCTGGGCCTGGGCGACAATGCCACCCCCAACGGCAATGGCGTGATGATCGGGAACCTGTCGCGGCTCTGGCGCCTGACCGGCAAGCCCGCCTGGCGGCAGCGGCTGCAGGCCCTGACCGATGTGGTGGCCGATCAGGTGACGCGGAACTTCTTCCCCATCGCCACCGCCCTGAACGCCGTCGCCTTCGACATGGCGGCGCAGGACGTGGTGGTGGTGGGCCCGCCGGACACCATGGAGACCGATGCCCTGCTGCGTGCCGTGGCCACCAGCGCCGGGCCGGACCGCCTGCTCTCGCGCATCGATCCGGACGCCAGCCTGCCCGATCACCACCCGGCGAGTGGCAAGACCATGGCGCAGGGCACGCCAACCGCGTATCTTTGTCGGCAGATGGTCTGCGGGCTACCGATCACGGACCCGGAACAGCTGGCGCAGGCCCTGGTCGAAGCAGGCTGACCGGAGCCGGAAGGGCGGGAGCGAGAGAAACTAGGGGGAAACGGGCTGATGCTGACAACCATCCTGGAAAGCCCGCTGGGGCCGATCCGGCTGCGCATCGATGATGACGCCATCACCGAACTGCGCTGGAAGGTGGAGGATACGGGCGACGGGACCGACGAAGACGTCACCCCCACCGAAATCGCCCTGAAGCACCCGCTGATCGCGGAGACCGACCGCCAGCTCCGCGCCTATTTCGCCGGCGACCTGGACGCCTTCGACCTGCCCGTCCGCCCGGAAGGCACCACGTTCCAGCGCCTGGTCTGGCACATCATGCAGCGCATCCCGAAGGGCCACGTCCGCACCTACGGCGGCGTCGCCGAGGAACTCGGCGCCTCCGCCCGCGCCGTCGGCACCGCCTGCGGCCGCAACCCTATCCCCATCATCATCCCCTGCCACCGCATCGTCGCCGCCAACGGCAAGATGGGCGGGTTTTCTGCCACGGGAGGGGTGGAGGACAAGGTGTGGCTGTTGAGGCATGAGGGGGCATTGTTGTAGGAGGTGTGCAACTGAGGCGGAGCCTTGGCTTAGCTCCAATGCGATTTATCATTTCAAAAAGCGGGTGCGGAACAGAAGCGGTGACCCGAAACCAACGGCAATAGTTGAGCCTCAGGCTTCCTTGGCTCGGGCTCGGTTAGAAACCAACATTCGCAGCACGGAGCAATTTCACGACTACCGCACGCAGACTAACCGGCCGTCCGCGGTGACCCTGAAGGCTTCGCTGACATGCAGGACGACTCACATATGACCTTCCGCAAGGCTGACAAACTTTGTAAGAAAATGACATGCTGAACCTGCCGGTAACAAGGGTCCCAAAGGACCCTAAGCGCTCTACTCAAAACGCGATATCTCCCTTTCGCTACCCAGGCGGCAAGGGATTCATGTCGGCTTTTCTTAAGGAATACATGAAGAAACTTGATCCTACGCTAGAGAAGGTCATTGCCGAGCCGTACTGTGGAGGTGCTGGAGCCGCTTTGATCCTGCTGGCTGACGGCGATGCCGATATGGTCGTGCTCAACGATGCAGATTTACGCGTATATTCCGCGTGGCTCGCCATGCTGGAAGAGCCAGAACGTTTCGTAGCGAAGCTATCCAATGTACGTTTAGATATAGCAGAATGGCTGTATCATCGTGACCTGGTAGATGGATACTCTGGTAGTGAATACGATTTCGAAGTTGGCTTCTCGACATTTTATATGAACCGAACCACACGTTCCGGCATCATTTTAAACGCTGGCCCTATCGGCGGATACGATCAGCGTGGCAAGTGGAAACTGGACGCACGGTTCAATGTCCAACGTCTTACCAACCAGGTCTTGTGGCTTGCCACGAACCGCCACAGGATCCGGCTATCGAATTTTGACGGATTGTCGTTCATTGATCGGGAACGGCGCATGCCAGCCGCTGACAACACACTTTTTTTTATTGACCCTCCCTACGTCAAGGCCGGCGGGCGTCTCTACTATGATGGAATGAGCGAAGCTAAGCATATAGCTTTGTCCGATTTGTTGACGACCGGAAATATTAGGCACTGGATTCTGACTTATGATGACGCGCCACTAATCCGGCAATTATACAGGTCACAGAAGTGCTCAAATATTTCTGTAAATTACAGCTTACAATCAAAGCGTCTTGAGAATGAAATACTCGTGGAGCCAAATTATATATGAGCAAGTGCGGTTGATCGAAAATCATTCAACCATATCAGTACTTGGGGCATGTTGTTGGACTCGTCCATTTCCACACCATCCATTGCGAGTCTCTGCCCGAGTATTACGTGCTTTGGCAAACGTGTTCGATCCAGCAACGTGCCATGTATCATGAGTTGTGCCTTCCACTGTCTCTTATCTGCTATTCTGAATGGCAGTAGAGTCGCATAACTAACGTTTCCACGAGGCGGATCGTCAAAATAGTTTGCTTGAAACAGTTCCACATATGTTTTTACCGGTTTATTCGGCCAATCATGGCCACTAGCCACTTGCGCATAATAAAATAGGATCGGGCTTTCGCGAGTATCAATTCCCCAAGCTATCACATCAATTCCGCCATCTTTTTCTCTAACGGGTGTATACTTACCTGGATTGTCTTTTGCCTGAAAACCTGCCCCCCTTTTCTCAGCTCTTTTCAAAGTTTCTATGATATTGGCCTTGTCAGCGCGCGGCCATCCAATGCTTGCAGCACTTCCATTTGCTAGACCAGCCATCGCAAATGTCGAGATTACCTGAAAGACACGATTCCGGAGGCGCTGAATCAGATCGTTCGAAATCTTAAAGTCAAAAAGATTGCTTTGAGTCAAATGCGCTGTAACGAGACACGCCAAATACGGTGTGTATTTTTTGTCCTGCCAATCCTCCACCAAAATAAGTTCCTCAGCATCATCTGCCAAATAAAAAGGATATGCATCCTCGCAATCTTTAGTCCGAAACTCGACCTCGTTCTCAACTCGACCCCGAAACCTTTCCTTCGCCGCATCGATTCTTGCGATGTTTCCGTCTACAATATCGCCGAGGCCATCGCGGTCGTCATCAGAATAGTCGTCATCGATGACCTCAAACTGTTCCTCGATCGCTGCATCCAACTCATCCAATCTTGCAACGCGAAACTTGTTGAAAAAGGCTACGAGCTCCAGCCAGTCCACCAATACATGATCTTCGGCGTCCAAACCGGGTGCCACCACTGGTTCGGTCATCATTCTAGTTTTCCACGCACGCTCTCTTCGAAATCAGACATCTGGCTATCCACCGAGGCCTTGATAACCTGTATGCGTTTGGACGCCGACGCGATGATCTCCTGCAATTCTGATTGGTACTCGGGATCGAAGCCATCTAGAGTTTCTAGCGCTAATCGAAGTTGACCATTCGCTTCAACAACATGCTTGGAGAATCGAAGGTCTTTCGGAGTGGCTGTAATCAAAGCATCTTCAAGGTGACTGGTTTGCTCAAGCACCTTGGTTCCAGATTTAGACTTGAGGACTTCCCGTACCCTACCAAGATCAGGGTTCTGGCTCCGCACTACAGGTTGGACTTCAGCCTCTTTCGAACCGTAGAGCCAAGTGAGGACATATCGCAGCTTTTCATAATGCTCTGGATTAACCGGATTCCTGGAAGGGTCCTGATCTCTCTGAGGCCGTTCCATACCAAGGTAATCTGTGAACTCGCTATACGACAAAGCCGTATAAAGGTGAGAGAAACTGAATGCTCGCTTATATCTATCATCCATGTGGAAGATATCGAGGCAATCAGCCTGCATCAAGACATAGTAGGCTGTGACCATTCTATGAATGGTTGCGTGCTTGTCTCCCATTCTGTTTGCAATTTCAAAAAGCTTCAACGGCTCTTTTTTGTTGGCTTGGGAATCCAGCCACCTCGCAGCATAAGTAGCTTTCGCAAAGGCATCCCAAGCCTGAGGACCGTTGATATGCTTAAACCCAATTAGTTCCCGCGCGTCTTCTTCTCTTTCAACACGGTAAACTAAGATGTATGACATCGTGGCCAGAATATCATCGTCAAATTCTGGTGCGTTTAGTTTTGCGTACTTTGCCAATTCTTCGTCACGAAGAGCTTTAAGCGCTGCTAGTCTTCTATTCCCCTCAAGAACTACCAATTTATCATTTCGCAAAACAACGACAAGTGGTTCAATATTGATGTAACCGCTGGTTCCAATAGATTGAACCAATTCGGACAAGTCCGCCGTTCTAGCTAACTCAGCCACGATTGCGCGATCGGAATCTTCCTCTGGGCGCTTGTCCGGTGTGAATCGAGGGTTATTCGTATCGAAATTCAGAAGTTCGACATCAACTGGCTTCGTCTCCTTGACGCCAACTATTTGATCCCAGTTCATTGAGCCTCCGTCCGCCCCATTGTCTCGCTTAATCTAACCTTTGTACAACCGGTGAGAGGTTATGCACAAAACCCTACCAATGACTACCTGCATTCTCGTCGGGCATCCGCAGCGAACTTCCACTTCCTACTCAGATCGACCAGTTCCACTCATGTCCACACCAATCGCTGTGGGGATCAAACATAACTTTCCAATCTTGGCAACAAATGCATGCCTCCGGATGATCAGCGGACCATTCAGGTTCTACAATGCTACCATTGGAACGTCCGCGCCCTCTCTAAACCACACCCTTGCCCACACCCCGCCCCCTGCCTACCATCCCGTCACACATTTCAGGCGTGGACCTCGTTTCACGTGAAACAGGCGGGAGGAGAGCATCATGGGGCTCAATACGACGATCACCACGAAGGCGGGTGAGGAATTCGGCGGTTATCTGGCGATGCCGGCATCCGGCACCGGGCCGGGGGTTGTGGTCATCCAGGAGATCTTCGGGGTCAATGACGTCATGCGGGCGACCGCCGACTGGCTGGCCTCGGAGGGCTTCGTGGCGCTCTGCCCGGATCTGTTCTGGCGCATCGAGCCGGGGATCGAACTGACCGACAAGACGGAGGCCGACTGGGGCCGCGCCTTCGAATGCTTCAAGGCCTTCGACGTTCCGAAGGGCATGGAGGACGTGCAGGCCACCATCGACGCGCTGCGCAAGGTCGACGGCTGCACCGGCAAGGTTGGTGCCACGGGCTACTGCCTGGGCGGGCTGCTGGCCTATCTGACCATGACGCGGACGGATGCGGATGCGGCCTCGGGCTACTATGGTGTCGGCATCGCCGACATGCTGGACGAGTCGCAGAGCATCACCGGGCCGCTGATCCTGCATGTGCCGACGGCGGACGGCTTTGTGCCGCCGGAGCAGCAGCAGGCGATGCATTCGGCGCTGGAAAGCCATGAGCATGTGACGCTCTACGACTACGAGGGGCAGGACCACGCCTTCGCCCGCCAGGGTGGCGAGCATTACGACCAGGCCTCCGCCGATCTGGCCAACGGCCGCACGCTGGAGCTGTTCCGCAAGGCGCTTGGCTGAGGGGAGCGGGTTCGATCCGCCAGCCCGATCGTCGGCATTTGTGCGGCACTGCTGGGTACCCGGGTCAAGCCCGGGCACGGCGGGTTGGGGTGGGGCGGCATGTGAAACACCGGCAATTCCCCTCACCACGGCTCTCGCGGACTTGATCCGCGAGCCCAGTCCCCGGCGTCCGCACGGCACTGCCGGGTACCCGAACAGAGCCCAGTCACGGTTTGGTTCGAGGTGGCGAGCAGCGGGCCATGCGGGTAGGCTGAGGCACGATGAGTCAACGGCTGTTCGGCTGCGCCGATTCACCCCCTACCCGACCTTCCCCCATCGAGGGGGAAGGAGTGATGTTTGAGCACGCCTCGGGGCCGGAGCGCGCGGTCCGCTGAGACGAAATGGCGCTCTCCGGGCGCTCATGACGTAAAGAACCGAAGGACAGAAAAAATGGTCAAGGCAATCCGCGTTCACGAGGTGGGCGGTCCCGGGCAGATGCGTTTCGAGGATGTCGAGGTCGGTGATCCCGGTCCGGGCGAGATCCGCATCCGGCATACGGTCATCGGGCTGAACTACATCGATGTCTACTTCCGCACCGGGCTCTATCCGGCGCCGTCGATGCCCATGGGGATCGGCATGGAGGCAGCGGGGATCGTGGAGGCCGTGGGCGAGGGCGTGACCCACCTCGCCGCCGGGGACCGGGTGGCCTATGCCGGGGGTCCGACCGGATCCTATGCGGAGGCGCGGCTGTTCCCGGCGGACAAGGCGGTGAAGGTGCCGGATGGGGTCAGCGACGAACAGGCCGCCGCCATGATGCTGAAGGGCATGACCACCGAGTACCTGGTGCATCGCACCTACGAATGCCGCTCCGGCGACACGGTGCTGTTCCATGCCGCCGCCGGGGGTGTCGGCCTGATCGCCGGCCAGTGGCTGAAGGCGCTGGGGGTGCGGGCCATCGGCACCGCCGGGGGACCGGAGAAATGCGCCCAGGCGAAGCAGTACGGCTATGCCGAGGTCATCGACTACAATGCGGAGGACTTCCAGGCACGGCTGATGGAACTGACCGACGGCAAGGGCGTACCGGTGGTCTATGACTCGGTGGGGGCAACGGTGTGGGAGAAGTCGCTGGACTGCCTGCAACCGCGTGGCCTCTACGTCAACTTCGGCAATGCCTCAGGCCCCGTGCCGCCGTTCGCGCCGGGGATTCTCTCGGGCAAGGGCTCGCTCTACATGACCCGCCCGACGCTGATGACCTATACCGCCACCCGCGCCGACCTGGAGCTGTCCTCCAGCCGCCTGTTCGACATGGTGGGCTCCGGCAAGGTGAGCATCGAGATCAACCAGCGCTACGCCCTGGCCGACGCGGCACAGGCCCATGCGGACCTGGAAGGACGCAAGACCAGCGGCAGCACGGTGCTTCTCCCGTAGGGGGCGCAAGGGAACAGGCGCGTCTGCGGCCACGGGCGCGCCGTCTCCCCTTCCCCCGGGCGCTGCCCGACATGGTTAACCCCATGTTTACCCGGACGGTTCACTCTCCACGGCATGAACAGTCGTGAGAGGAGGCACCCGATGGCGCCGGAACGGATTGATTTCTTCATCGCAGGCTCGGAGCGCAGCGGCACCACGGTGACCTGCGCCATGCTGGACCAGTACCCCGAGATCTGTGCCATGCAGGGGACCACGATCCTCACGCGGCTGGCCAATTTCCAGGACCTGATGCGGCATGTGGTCAGCCAGGACGGGGATGTGGACGGGCTGAAGCTGGAGCAATGCGAGACCCTGGTGGACTTCGTGACCAGGACGAAGGTGACGCCGTTCCTGCACAAGTCGATCTATCATGCCACCTATTACGAGAACATGGTGAACTCGGCCCGCTCCGACATCACCAAGGACCGTTTCGCGCACAAGACGTACCTGGAGAACATGCAGTTCGACCGCTACATGGCGCGCTACGATCCGGAGAACCCGACCTGGGCCAACACGATCACTGCGCTCTATGCCGAGTTCGTGCATTCGGTGGACGCGAAGGGACACATCTACGGCGAACAGACGCCCGACAATGCCATGCGCATCGATGCGATCCTGAAGATGTACCCGGCGGCCAAGATCATCTTCATGGTACGGCATCCGATCACCGGCATCGCCTCCCTGCTGGAGCGCTACGGCGACATTCCGCGTGCCATCAACCAGTACCGCAAGCCGTTCGAGCTCTATCCCTTCGATGATCCCGACGTGGTCAACCGCACCCTGTTCGTGAAGTTCGAGGATCTGATCGAGAACCGCCAGCCCGTCCTGGCCTCCATCGCCGAATTCCTGGGCGTGACAGAGGAAGGTGCGGCACCCGACACCAGCCATGAATCCGCTGTCTTCAGGAAGTATGTCGGCAACAGCCTGACGGCGGAGCGCTATTACCGCTCCATCCAGAAGCACCCGGCGGTGGAGCGTACCGCGCTGTACCAGAAGAACATCGATATCGCCGACGTCTTCTACTCGCTGGAGGAAACCATGGCGATCATCGGCCATGGCGAGGAACGGCCCGAAACCGCGACAGAAAACGCCACCGCAGCCGCCTGAACCCGTGGCATGATGGCCCCATGAGAGACGTCATCAATCACGGCGTGGTGCTGTTCTGCGCCGACTACGAAGGCTGTGTCGGCTTCTACCGCGACCTGCTGGAACTGCCGGTCTGGTACGAGAAGCCGACGCTGACCTGTTTCCGCTTCGGCGACGGCTACCTGATGGTCGAAAGCGACGGGGAGATCGGTCAGACGGGCGGCATGATGTTGCGGTTCAATGTCATGAACGTGCCGGAGCGCGCGCGGGAGCTGGAGGCGAAGGGCATCGCCGTCGAGGTGCGGCACCACGACTGGGGCATCACCGCCCGGTTCCGCGACCCGGACGGCAACCTGTGCCAGCTCAAGGACGCGGAAGACCCCTATTTCAGTTGAGGGCGGTCCACTGTCCGATCGCAACACCGGCCCGCTCCCCCACCCGGCCACC